>CANDMV010000091.1 GCA_947385875.1 uncultured Eubacterium sp.
TTCTAACCTATGGCTTAGCACCATATTTTACATATCAACTCCCAAAGACAGGTTTTATATGTGTTTTGTAAGTAGAATTATACGAGCTTTTTTTGTGTTTGTCTACCCTTTTTGAACGATTTTTTTAATTTTGGCAATTCCTACAACAAACTATAAAATAAAATTCCATAAATAAGTGCAAGGCCGCTTGTACCAAGACTTCCGACTGTCAAAAGATTTAATGGGTTAAGTCCTGCTGATATAGGGATGCCTTGTTTTTGCAAAAAATCATTCAAAAAAATAATGCCTACGCATCCTACGATTGTACGGACAATAATATTTAACAGGATCGCAGCTTTGCGTTTTAATAGGCCAATCAAAAGTACTAACGCGCAGATGCCGATCATGATAAAAAAAACACTTTCACGATTCATAGATACCTCAGTAGGTTTGTCTTTTGTATAATTTATGTAAGACCATCCATATTTATGTCTATATTTTCTTTTCCTATTTATGAATAATTTACCACTTGATGGATTATACTATATTCACAAGCAAAAAATTATGAAATAGCAGGAAATAGAGATGCTCGTGAGTCAGCGATACTGGTAAGCATTTTTCAATCATCATGCTATAAGAAAAACATTTAAAATGATATTTGAAAAGATATTTAGACAGAACGAAAGTGAGGTAACACTTTGTTTCAATTATTTAAGCATGAAACACAGATAGATGAAGACTATCAAAGTCTGTTGGATAATCTGAATCAGACCAAAAATAGTCTGGATCTTGCCTATCAAAATTTCGAAAATGCTACAGATCCAGAACTTATTGACAGTTATATCTATGAGGTAAATGCAATACAGATGCGTTATAAATTTCTACTATGCCGTTTAAAGTCATACGAAATAGCAAAGCAATAAAAGACTTTCTGGCATTACGCCAGAAAGCCTCTTGAAGTATTTACATCATAACTTTCATTGATATCATTTTTACCATAAGTATAACCTGCATATACCTGCTGCGCATTTTGCATCAAAGGTTTGGAGGAATCCTGTTTTGCGGCTTTTTTGAAGCTTTCATATGTGAGCAGCAGCATTTTTCTGCTCTGATTCAGCTCCTCAAGAGAATGGCGCATCAATACCTTTGCCAGCTGCCTGCGATGAAAATCATATAATGAGAATAGCTGTGCAGATAGCTCATACGTAAAGTCCAGCGTTTCCTGAAAGCTTTTCAATACTGCGTCAGCACGTCGCACACTGCGTGTCAGTTCTTCTTTATCATCTGTATGAAACGAAGTGCAGATATCATCAAAATATACAAACAACATTTCAAATTTTATCAAAACTAATCCGCTTCGATTTGCATGTGTAATCCTGCGTGTAAAGTCTAGCTTTTGATCGTTTGTCATAGGCACCGCCTTAACCCTGTAGTAAAGATAACACCTGCTGAGGCAGATCATTTGCCTGTGCCAGGACAGAAATAGATGCCTGTGTCAATACACTTGCATTGGTGTATGTGGTCATTTCTTCTGCCATATCTACATCTCCCAGACGGGATATTGCGTTTGTCATATCTTCTTCAGTTTCGTCCAGACTCTTTGTAGCGTAATCAAGACGGTTTTCATAAGCACCCATTTTAGCTCTGGCTGCGGATACAATGCTGATGGCTACATCCATTTCTGTGATGCCTCTATCGGCACCATTAATTTTTGTTACGTCAAGTTCATCAATATAAAGGCTGCGTGTATTCAGTACAGGTACTCTGACAGCCATCTCCTGATCTTCGTTTGCGCCGATTTGGAGCTGAAGAGTGCCGATATCAGTTGTTTCAATCGTTAACGGTTTGCTGTCTAGATCAAGCGGATCGCCGTCTTCATCTACTTCTTTCAAAATATCTCCGCGTACTTCAAGACTGATTTTAAAACCACTTTTATCTGTAATGACGACCTGATCTCCAGAGCCTTTTATAACAATCTGGCCGGAATACTGCTGATAATCACTAGGTAAATCTTCTGGATACTCAGGAAGTACTGCTTCTGCATCTACACCGTATTTTGTAATGGTACCGTTTTCAAATGTATCCTCATCAGCTCCAAGTCCGAGCAGCTCCATTAATTCAGGATTATCACAGCTTATCGTAAGCGGCTCTTCAGAACCATATTTTTGTGATACAAAAGTCAGACTCTGGTCAAAGCTGGTGTATGGGGTTTCTAAATACCCCTGGGTAGATAATGTTTGGTCTGTTAGATTGACCTCGTCGTCTTCTCTTGCAAAAACATTAACCCATCCCTGATCACCGGCTTCCTTAATTGCTTTATATACTTCGTCAGGCGTCATGCCGGCTTTGATTTCAGCGGATGCTCCGTTGATATATATGTGCCCTTCCTGTTCAGGGCTGACAGTGTCGTCGCCATTTCCGGCTCCCGCTTTTACTACGGCATGTTCCGGTGCTGTCGTAACCTCCAGATAGTATTTTCCAGCCTGAACCTCATCGGAAATAATAACATTTGAAATTTTGTCATACATGCTGTCGCCATAGGCTATAGGATTTTCACTGTTGTAATTAGTTATATAAGTTCTGCGGTCTAATGATCCGTCAAGCATCTTTTTACCGTTAAATTCAGTATCTGTAGAAATGCGGTTAACTTCATCCTTTAATGTGATGACTTCCTTTTGAATAGCTGACAGGTCTTCTGGGGTATTTGTATCATTGGCTGCCTGTACACAAAGCTCTCGCATACGCTGCAGTACTTCTGTCATTTCTCCCATAGCGCCGTCGATTGTTTCTACCATGCTTGTTCCGTCTGTGGCATTTAAGGATGCTCTATGCAGCGCATTAATCTGCGACTGCATTTTAAAAGAGATTGCCATGCCGGACGGGTTGTCTTTTGCGTCATTAAATTTATATCCAGAAGATAACTTTTTGACAGACTGTGATAAACTGTTTTCATTGCGGAGCAGCTGATCGTTTACAATCACTGCTGATATGTTCTGATTTATTCTCATTTTCGCACCTCATAAAACGTATTTAATAGTTAAAATGTTTTTAAAACATATTTGCATCTTTCAAATTATTTCGGCTGTATCGTACAAATCCATAACCTTGCCATAAAAATTCACAGTATATTTCATGTACAATTTAAGAATGCTTACAATCACGCATATTTTGGATTGCTAATCTAAATAACTTGGCAATGGGACTTTCATAGTAAACCTACATGCGCAATTTACGCACCACTAAGAATGAAAGTAACGGGCGTATACGGACATCGTGCCCTGTGGGTATCCCTGAATGAAATCGCTTCGCGTTGAAACTTTCATAGTAAACCTATGTGAGCTATGAAAGTACCGCCAAGAAGAAAAGTCATGAGCGCATTTCTGACATCGTGCTCTGTGGGGATGCCCAGATCTAAATCGCTTCGTGAAGGGACTTTCAAAGCAAGTAAATAAGGACATGTATCTATGCGTATTAATATTAAGTGTATTTAGAATATTAGCCGGCATCTAGCTGTTTCAATATTCGGATAAATCCTTCTGCCATACCATACAGCGTTTTTGTCTGCACTTCCCGAAGGTTATCATCTGCTGGTTCTTCACTGTTTCCGCTGCTGTTTGCAAAATGGTTTAGATCCAGCTGTCTGCTCATAATGTAATTAATCTGAACAGCGCCTTCCTGTTCATTTTGCAGCATTTTTGTAAGATCGTCATTCATAGACTCAAGAGTATCTTTGGATTTTTGTGAATCAGCCGCGATGTAGCCGGTAATGCCTGACTGTCTGGCTTTTAATTCTGCAGCGATTTTTCCAAAACGGCGGGTTTCCAATGTAATATTGATAAGGCCCTTTTCCTCTCTGCCTCTCACAATTTTTAATGTCACATTTGTTACTTCTCCATCTACTACAATCGGCATCGAGAAGCATTCATCAGAAGCCATTTTTGCGCCTATGGAAATCTGCGTGTTCATCAGCTTTAATTCACGTATATCAAGGCTTGTGACATCCTGCTCGATAATCATTGTACTCATGCATTTTTCCGCGCATTCTGCCAGCTCCGCAACGGCTTTTGCCAGCTCCTCCGGCTTTTTGACATCTTCACCAAAACGTCTTAATAACTCTTCTTTCATTGCTTCAAAGTCTACATCTACACTCCCGTTTTCATTTTTGGTCATGTATTGGTCTGGCGATATGGCAGAATCTGGTTTTCGTCCATTTTCTGACTGGAATAACCGCTGGAAAGCTTTATTACGGTCTTTCATATATTCTGTAACTGCTAATACATTCATTACGGTATTAGGCAGGTCGTATTGTTCCAGTACTTTATAAACCTCCTGAGAAGATTTCGCGCATTGTGTGAGATCTTCCAGCTGCTGCTTGTAGTAAGCTTCTTCAGCGGCAAGGTCATCAGGGGTTTCCTTCAGCTGTTCCAAAAACTGCTCTGGTGTCTGTTCTTCCCAGTCTGCATCGCTTGTCACTGCATGGAGGCGTTCTGGAGATATTTCATCAAAGGCCTGTTTTACACACTCATTTTGATAACCGGCCTCTATCTGGTCTGTAATGGAGTTGCGGTATCCGCCGCTTTTTAATTCTCCAAAAGAATCATCGATTGTAACATCCATATTTGAATGATGCTCTGAGCGTACTGCTGAAAGAAGATTACGCATAGTAATCTGTGCACCCTGGCTTACGAGTGCGCCTACTGCCGCGCCGTCTGACTGTACGACCTGATTCATAAGGCGGTAAATGCCGATGTAAGAGCTGCGTTCTTCTTTTGTAATGCTGTGATTATGTTCCAGCTTATATAAATATTCGCTGTATTTATCTTCTGGTGAATCAATATTTAAATCGGATTTTATCTGCTGTGCATTGCGGTTTAATTCCTGAATATCCATATCCATTGGATTTATGCCTTTACCTATAAATTCCCTTATGACAGAAGGAGTCATATTTTGGAATGCCATCTGTACCTGTTGGTCTGCAGCTTTCATCCGGGTAATATTTTCTGGTGTAATCTCAATCTGGTTGTATCCTAATATACGGACAGCACGTTCATTCGCTGGGCTTATTTCCTGGCCAAGGTCTTGTAATATGTCATCAACATTGCGAAATGCTTTTTTTATAGAATCGCCTAAATCTCTGCGTACCTGTGTCTGCATTGTCTCATAGCGTTCATTTGCCTGTGCAAGCGACTGCTGAATCCGGCTGCCTTCTTGATGAAGATCATCTAATGTAGAGATTTCCATATTACGGGCTCCGATTGCATAAGCCGGCATTTCTTTTAATTGATCTATTTTTTCTGTAGTTTCTGCAAATAAGCTTACGTTTTTATCTGACGGATCTACACCGCCTTGTGATAAAAGATTTTTGTAATAGTTATTTTCTAATTCTTTTAGATGATCGATCAGATTTTCCATAGACTTGGTGTCTACGGAAATTCCTCGCTTCAGCAGGCTGTAGGCGGATTCTGCTGTCATCATAAGCCGCACTTCTTCTAATTGTCTGCGTGCTTTGATATATACGATCTGCACTTGCGTATACTGTGAAGACTGCTGCTGTGACATGCTGCCGGAAGGATTCTGCATATTGTCAGAATCTTCATTCGGGTTTTCTGTGCTGGTAACTGCGTGAAGTTCTTGATCATCAGATGTCTGAGAAGCTTCATGCAAATCTGTACGTGCTGTATCGCTTGTAGATGACGGACGTACTGCAGCAGTTTCTAAAACTGTCTGTGAGACCCCTACAGCTGATGGAGGTGTGTTTATGTTTACCTGAACTGTCTGTGATGTATTTCTGTCTGTCCATGTGGAGTTTATGTTTTCCTGTCCTGTGTAAATCGTTGTCTGCTGGAAAGCAGCCGGCTGAGTATTTATCGCTGTCTGTGCAGAGTCAGAGGTCGGTATTGTATTGTCAATCTGCTGCGTTGAATAGATATCTGTATTGTTAATAGATTGTGGCAGTATATTTTGTGCGGAAGACACGTTCTTAGTATTTAGATCAGCTTCGTTATTTACGCTGTTTAGATCTGCATTACTGTCTGGTGTTTCCGCATGAATAGATGCTTCAGAATCAGTTTTCTGAGTATTTAAAATGTCTTGTTCCTTTTTTTCAATTTCTGCTGCACTCTGCACAAGCTTTGCAGTATCTTCTGCTTCTTGCGTGCTTAAAGCATTAGAGTTGATTTGATTCTGCGCATACTCCAAATTTTGAAGGGTAACGGCATCTCCTTTATTTACTACATATGCCAGACTTTCATCCGAAATATTTTGAATAATGTCTACGGATTTTTGTGCCTGTGATATTAATGAAAAATGATCTATTAGTACAGCATCCTGCGGACGTTTTCCTTCTGAAACTGCTGTAATCATTGCGTCCATTATGGATTCCTCATTTTGAGGAAAATTCATAGATGTTAGCTGCATATAATAATTTAAGTTATCAGCCGTCAGCGGAACTTGATTTTGAATCATCCAGCGGCTTCCTGAAATTGTCTCTTCGTTTTCTTCCAGCCCAGACTGTGCAATCACACGGGAAATCTGATTCTGCATTCCTGAAAGGTCAATTTGATATGCATCCGTATTTGTATAAGCTGAACTGCCGATGTACTGTGCTTTATATAAGTTGGCAACTGTTGGTTCCAGCTGATGATCCAGCATATATTTGAGGGAACCATCATTTAGAGTGTGCAGTTCAGATGCTTCTTGTAGTGTTTCCTTACAGTCTTCCAGATTGTCAGCTGTCAGTGGAAGATCTGCCTGAAGCTGCTGTATTTTTCCGGCTAGTTTTTGAGCAAGGACTGCATTACCGCTCATAGATTCTAACTGTTCAGCACTTAGGCTGTCGCCAAAATAGCTGATATCTACACCAGCTTTTGCAAGTTCCATTTTGATTTTATCTGTTACAGTGATAATGGTTTCTGTGTTCATCTGCGGCAGAGAAAATCCATCCTCTTCCATTTTTTTACAATCTGTCGTAGTTGTCGTATTAGAAGCAACTACCATCTGATTTTTCATCATTGCAGCATCCATATTTTCTGCCTGCTGCATGACATCTTCAACAGATCCGGATTTATTTTCCTGCTGAGGTTTTTGATAGGTCACATCGGTCGTTTTCTCGCTCTTCGACAATTTTTCTGTCTCTTGTATCTTGTCTGACCCGAAAGAAACTGTTCCGAAATCAAAGTCATTTGATTTGGTATTTGCTCCGATTCCATCTAGTTCTAACAGGCTGGATCCGTCTATATGTATGCTTTGTACGCCCTGCATCCTGCATTTCCTGCCTTTCCTACGAAAAAATTATGCTTCCCTGCATTTCGTACATTCCTATGCTTCCCTGCATCATAACGTAAAATTTCATATAATTCTGTGCTGTAATGATACCCGCAAGCAAAAATTTGGGTATATACGGGTAATAACCATTGCAAATTATAATGTTGGTGAATATAAAATTCCAATGGCTGTACTTGTGTTTAGCGCAATAAGTAAAAAGAATGATTGATTTTTCATAAGCATATTGCTGCAAAATCATATATGTTATGTCGGCTAGTTGGGGGAAAAATCTTAGAACGAAAGCTGCAAAAACAGTTTTTCATTGTTTAGCAGCAATAGCGCTGTAATTTTTCCAAAATGGAGCACTTGGAAGTCTGTATTATAAAGTGTAAGAATCTACTTGACTTATCTGTGTATATACTGTATATATAATTATATACAGTATATACACAGATTTTTAAATCAATGAGAGAAGGAGTGAGTGGCCATGATTAAATTCACAGAAGTTCAGAAACGACTGGGAAATTTTTGTCTTGAGGATCTTACATTTGATCTTCCAAATGGCTATATAATGGGGCTGATCGGGGAGAATGGAGCCGGCAAGACGAGTCTATTGAATCTGATTCTGGGATTATATCAGCCGGATTCCGGCTTGGTACAAGTCTTTGGAAAAAAATATAAAGACGAAGAGTGCAGTATTAGAAACGACATCGGCTATGTGTTGGCGGACGAAGATTTGTTTACAGCTGGCATGAAGTTGGTGGAAAATGCAGCAATGTATGGAAAATATTATAAAAATTATAATGAGCATATATTTGCCGATTACTGTATGAAATTTTCACTTGATTTGAATAGAAAATGGAATAGTTTGTCAAAAGGAGAGAAATTAAAGTTTCAGTTTGCCTTTGCGCTATCCCATGATTCAAAATTGTTGATCTTAGATGAACCGACTGCAAACTTTGATCCGCAGTTTCGAGAACAGTTTTTACATGCTGTCACTGATTTTGTAAAAGATGGGGAACGAAGTGTTATTTTGGCAACACATCAGCTTCAGGATTTAGATCAGATTGCGGATTATGTTACGCTGATGCATCAGGGCAGGCTGATTTTTTTCTGTGACAAGGAGACTTTGGTCGATCGGTTTCGAATGATTAAGGGTGAGGAATATAAGATAAATTTATTAAAACAGGAGCGTGTAATTTATAAGGAAACAGGAGATTATGCAACATCTGCACTTGTATGGCACAGGCGTATTGATACCTATGACCGGCAGCTGACAGTAAGCGTTCCTACAATAGAAGAAATCATGTATTTTTTAATGAGAAGCGGAAGGCTGGATGAGAAAAAGGAATATAACTTCTGAAATATGATTCATGATATATAGCTGATGAAATGGAGGGATTAAACATGTTAAAGCAGGTTTTGGATGATTACCGTATGGGATTTTGGACAGCGCTAAAAAATTATGCTGATATGGCTGAATTGTCTGCTTATGCCATATATGTCGGTGTGACTATGCTGATGCTTGCTCGTACAGAGGATGTGAATTTGATGATTCTGACAGGAATAGTACCGATGCTGGCCGGCCTGCTGCTGGCACGCATTTATCCGAACCAGATGAGTAAAATTATGTTTTTATGTCCGATGTCGGCTAAGGAGAGAAAATGCTATTTAAAGACAGCGTATTGGCTTCGGGTCGGCGCTCCGATGGCATTATGCATCATCAGCAGTACTGCTGCTATGGCGCTGGGGTATATACCTATATTTTACTATCTAGAGATGAACATATTAGTGTTTAGTTATTTGTCAGGAATAAATGTATATTGTCTGCCGCAGTCATGGAAAAAAGATTTATCTGAGGATCAATGGACGTTGCGGGCGCCATTTGCATATGAAGTGTTGAATATGTTTTTGCAGTTGGTTGGATTGATTGGAATCTGTGTGTTTGGTTCTGCTGATTTCTATGGGATGGATCAGAAAAAGGATCAGATTGCCATGACAGTATTTATGCTGGCTGAATTGCTGATAAGCTTAAAAATAATTGTGACATATTATAAGCCAGTGATGGAGCATGGGATGAATTATGAAGACTGTTATTTGATAAAGCGTGGATAAAGTGAAGGGAATTGTATGATATGAAAATTGTGATAAGCACGGGCAGTAATCTGGCGATTTATGAGCAGATTGTAAATCAGATTAAAAACGCGATATTTAACCATGAACTGAATCCGGGCGAAGCGCTTCCGTCGATTCGTATGCTGGCTAGTAAGCTGGAGGTCAGCGTTATTACGACAAAAAGGGCATATGAGGAGCTGGAAAAGGAAAACTTAATCCGGTCGGTGGCTGGGAAAGGGTTTTATGTATGTGAGACAAATACAGAGTACTTGAAAGAGAAGCAGTATATTATGCTGGAAAAGAAGATGTCAGAGATTCTGCAAGAATGCAGGAAAGCAGGGATGGGAAAGGGTGAGATTTTAATGATGGTGGAAGAGCTGATAGAAGAATGAGATTACGTACAAAGTCTTTCGCTCAGTGGATTTTCTGACGATCTGCGTCTGGCAAGATGGATTTGTCTATCAGTTTATGCTTTGCTTCTGATGAAATTGTGTCCGTTGATTTTTAAATTTGAGTTAAAATTAAAATCTTGATAATGGGGGATCTGTGAATGAACTTAATATTTGAAAATATATCTTATTACAGAAAAAAGTTTGCTCTGCGTGACATTTCTTTTGAGATTAGAGAGGGATATATCACTGCATTGGCTGGAAAAAATGGTGCGGGTAAGACGACTCTGTTTCATTTGCTCTTAGATAAAAATGCAGCGTATGAAGGAATGATCTATGCGGATGGGAAAGACTGGAAACAAAGTCAGATTGAATTAATGAATCAAATAGGGTTTGTATCAGATGAACAGAGATTTTTTATGGAACGTACCGCTGCGGAAAATGCAGGAATGATGCAGTGGCTGTATGATGAATTTTCTATGGTAATGTTTCGGGAAAATATGGAGAGGATGAGAGTATCGATTCACAGGGCATTAAAAGATTTGTCTCGCGGTGAATATATTAAATACCAGCTTGCATTTGCAATGGCGCATAATACTAAGCTTTATTTACTAGATGAAGCGACTGCGGGGATGGATGTCGTATTTAAAAAAGATTTTTTTCGTATGCTGCATGAACTTCTTTTAGATGAACATTGCGCGGTGTTTATGAGTACGCATATTCAGGATGAAATAGAAAAACATATGGATTACATCGTAGTGATGGATGATGGGAAGATTGTATCAAAGCGTGAAGTGGGGATGCAGTAAATAGACACACCTTGTATGGGATGCTGATAGAAAGAAGGTATGGGAATGGAAAAAGTAAAAAGATTTGATGAGGAGTTAAGAAATACTTATAAAGACGCGTTCTTTTTGGGGAGATTTGTTTCTTATATGTTTTTTGGATTAGGGCTGTTGTTAATGCTGATTCCATTTGAACCGTCGGATGGAATACGGATGTATATGTTTCAGGGATTATTAATGAGTACGATTGGAGTGAAGCAGTATCTTCAGGGTTATCTGTATGTGAAAGAAGGAGATCATATGGTATCGATTTATAAAAAACTGAGTTATATGCCGGTGACGAAAGCGGAAATTCAAAAAGTGAGGCGTGGGTATTTGAACCGGATCTGCGTGAAGGTGGGGAGTGGGATGTTTGTGATTCAGGAAACGATGTCTTTGGTGAATCACAGCTTTGGGGTGGCATCGGTGATGTTTGTGGTGTGTGGAATTGTATTGACGTGGGGGTTTGGGTGGATGTATATATATATATCTAAATGAAACAGGTATAGGTGTTTTAGGCTGTATATGAAGATCGGATAAAAAAGGATGATTCTTAGTTGAAAATCATCCTTTCTTTATACCTGTTTATTTTTCAATCCACATTATCTGTTTCAGATTCGATAATGACAAAATAATTATAACTAATTTATGTCTAAGAATCAAGTTCGGTAAAAATGATTATTGAAATAATTTTGAAAATAGTATAATGTTGGAGGTAAAAATTATTTACAATATTAAAAATTTCAGAGAATTTGTTTATAAAAACATCTTAAAAGATTTTATGAAAACATTGTTAAATATAAATGAGATTTACAATGATTATCTGAAACTGGTATCATTTGTCTTTGTAAAGTAATATTAAATTTCATAAAAAGGTATAAATAAGCATTGACAATAAATTACATTCATGCTATATTATGTCATTGACTGGTTGAAAAAAATTGTTTGAGGTATGAAATGAAGACAAAAGACGAAATGCCATTAAAGTTGTTAGCTCATATAACAGATGATAATGGGGTAAGAAAAGAACAGAATTTAAGAGAGCATTGCGTGCAGACAGCTGAATATGCTTCAAAGAGTATAGGAAGTACAGATTTGTATCATGTAGTATATCTGGCTGGTCTGCTTCACGATGCAGGAAAGGCAAAAAAAGAATACATAGAGTATCTAGAAGATGCATTTTGCGGAAAACCGGTAATCAGAGGAAGCATTAACCATACATTCGCAGGAGTAATTTTGATTTTTGAAAAGTACCATTTACGGACATCAACAAAATGGGAAAGGCTGACATGCGAGATCATAGGCTATGCAGCAGGCGCACACCATGGATTGTTCGACTGTGCTGATTTAGATGGTAATAATGGATTTTTACATCGTCTGCGTAAAGATCGTAAAGAAATTTGTTATGATGAAGCTGTCAAAAATTATTTGGAGCAGGTTGCTGACGAGAATTTGATTGAAAAGCATTTTCAGGAAGCAGTGAAAGAAGTAGAAAAGTTTTTTATGATTGCAAAAAATACATATGTAAAATCTAGTGGAAAAGTGTTTTTTCAGATTAGTATGATGGTAAGGCTCGCATTGTCAGCGGTTATTTATGGAGATCGTAGAGATACCAGTTCGTTTATGAGTCAAATAGACAATAGAAATTTGAATAGCAAGAGCGATGAACGAAATCTTGTACAGAATGATTCGGAGTATACTGGGGAGTCAGATTATGCAGACAGTAATATACCGGATTGGAAAAGCTGCTTGGATTATTTTGAAAAAAAGATTTCTGAGTTTGATACTACGGAAAAGTTAAATCAAGTCAGATGTGATATATCGAAACAGTGTTTGAGTGCAGCGAAAAAACCTTCGGGAATTTATCGGCTGAATATTCCCACGGGAGGCGGAAAGACATTATGTGCACTGAGATATGCGCTGGCACATGCTGAAAAATATCGTAAAAAAAGGATTATTTTCATTATTCCGCTGTTAAGTATCTTAGACCAGAATGCACAGGTTATTCGGGAATTCGTATGGAATGAAAAGGATGTATTAGAACATCATTCGAATGTGATTCGTGATAGAAAAAATAAGGCAGATGAAAAAGCAGATTGCGTGATGGATGAATACAGTAATTCTTGTACAAGCGAAGATAGAATAAAAGAAAAATACAGTAATTCTTGTACAAGCGAAGATAGAGTAAAAGAAAATGTGCAGGAATCAGATGGAGAGCTGGATCGGTACGAATTTCTGGCGGAAAGCTGGAATGCACCGATCATAGTGTCAACGCTTGTACAGCTGTTAAATATTTTGTTCTCACAGCAGACATCGGCTGTAGGGAGAATGCAGGCATTGTG
Source organism: uncultured Eubacterium sp. (assembly GCA_947385875.1). Classification (GTDB taxonomy): domain Bacteria; phylum Bacillota; class Clostridia; order Lachnospirales; family Lachnospiraceae; genus Eubacterium_J. The sequence continues at coordinate 12,913 of CANDMV010000091.1, forward strand.
TGATAGTATTATTGTTATTGATGAAGTGCAGTCGCTTCCCAAAAAGACAGTGGTAATGTTCAATATGGCAATGAATTTCCTGCAGCAGTATTGTAATGCATCGATTGTGCTGTCATCAGCTACTCAGCCCTGTTTTGAAAAGTTGAAATGGCCGCTTCATCTTGCGGATAAGCCAGATCTGGTATATTTAAACAAGGAACAGCTGCAGTTGTTTCACAGAGCAGAAATTATTAACATGGCAGATGGTTATGGTATGGATTGGGATGAATGTACAGAATTCTGTTATCATTTGATGACGCAGCAGACATCTCTCTTAATTGTCTGCAATACGAAAGCTGAGGCACGGATATTATTTGAGAAATTAAGTGAGCAGGCTGAACTGGAAGAATGGGATATTTTTCATCTTTCGACATCTATGTGTCAGGCAAATAGATTAGATGTATTAGGTAAATTAAAAGAAAAGTTATCTGTTCTGCAGCAGAGATTTCGAGAAAAAAGAAAAGTGAGAAAAATAATTTGTGTATCGACACAAATATTGGAGGCTGGCGTTGACCTCTCATTCGAATGCGTAGTCCGTATTTTGGCTGGTGTTGATAATCTTGCACAGGCAGCAGGAAGATGTAATCGAAGCAATGAATATGGGCATTCAGGGAAAGTATACTTAATTAAGTTGAAAAACGAGAATTTAAGTATGCTTAAGGATATACAAAGCTCGCAGAATAGCACTAGGAAAGTGTTGGATGGCTGGAATTTTGAAAATTGTTCATTGATTGATGAAGAGCCGGCGCAAAAATTTTATCAATACTTATATGAAGAGACAGAAAGTGAAGTAAGGTATCTTTGTCACATTAAGGAGATGGGAGGGACAAGCAGTGTATGTCTTGCAGATTTATTATCAAATACCTATGTGAATAAAAAGGATGATGAAGGGTATATCTTGCATCAGCCGTTTCAAACAGTTGGAGAAAATTTTAAAGTATTTGAGCAAAATACAGTGGATGTTCTGGTACCGTATGAAAATGGTAAAGATCTGATTCAACAGTTGGAGGTAATGCAGAAAGAACGATTTGATCTGGTGAAATTTAAGAAACTAATCCAACAGGCACAAAAGTATGCAGTAAGCATTTATGAATGGCAGAGAAAAAAGCTGGATAAGGCTGGACTGCTGTATTTTATTTTGGACGACCGGGTGTTGGCATTAGATGGAAAAGCATATCGCAGTGATCTGGGATTAATCTTAATGGAAGAACAGGATGTGGATAATTTCATTTTATAAAAAGATTATTTTGTATAAATTGGTGTAATTAATGCATCAATTTATGCGAAAGTGAAAGGAGGAACGAATGAAATATAGAAATTCTGTAGAGTTTGAAGTGACAGGAGAATATGGTCTGTTTTCAGATCCTGTTACGCGGGTAGGAGGAGAAAAATTTTCATATCAGATACCTACTTATGAGGCTTTAAAGGGAATTATGCAAAGTATATATTGGAAACCATCACTTATTTGGGTCATAGATAAAGTACGCATTATGAATACAATACAAACGGATACAAAAGGGATACGTCCGATAAAGTATGATAAAAATGAAAACGATTTATCTTATTACACATATCTGAAATCGTGCAGGTATCAGGTATTGGCACATTTTATATGGAATGAAAACCGTCCCGAACTGGCGGCAGACCGAAATGAACATAAACATCATAATATCGCAAAACGAATGATAGAAAGGGGAGGAAGAAGGGATATTTTTCTTGGGACAAGAGAATGTCAGGGTTATGTGAGTCCGTGTACATTTGAAAGCGGGAGGGGAGACTACGATACAATTCCTGAAATTAATTTTGGTATGATGTATCATGGAATTACTTATGCAGATGAAGCATATTCAGAGGAAACAAAGGGAAAAATGACAGTTCGTTTGTGGCAGGCAGTTATGAGATATGGCATCATAGAATTTTTGCCTCCTTGGGAATGTATCCATAGACCAGTAAGAGAAATGAATATAAAGAGATTTGATGAAAAATTAGGAAACTTTACATTAGCGGATGAGGAAGAGGTGATGCAGTAAATGTCATGGATGGGCCAGCTTTTTGATACATTTGAGAATAATATAAGCCGCAGTCAATCAGATATACAGCTGACTCCGGTAGCGCATATGTATGCGAATGCCCAGATTGAAGTTACGCTGAATCGGGAAGGGTTATTCTTATCAGCAGTTAAGGTTGAAAAAGAAAATACGCCAACTTTAATACCTGTCACAGAAAGCTCTGCCGGCAGAGCTTCAGGAATTGCACCACATGCGCTGTGCGATACGCTTTCTTATATAGCAGGTGATTTTTCAATGTACTGTAATGATAATGATAAACAAAAACGAATAGCTGAACAAAAGTATCAAACATATATAGAAAATTTAAAAAAGTGGGCAGACTCAGAAGACACACATCCAAAAGTTCAGGTGATTTATAAATATCTTTATGAGAAAATACTTATATTGGATTTGATAAAGGAAGGAATTGTTGATTTAAATCAAAATGGGAGGTTTGATAATAAAAAGATCAGCGGACAGTCTTATGAAAAATGTATTGTAAGATTCAGAGTTTTTGGAGATGATGGGAAGAAAGACTGCACATGGAAGGATGATACGCTGATACAGTCTTATACCAATTATTATTTAAAAAATATGCAGGCAGACAAAGATATCTGCTATTTTACAGGCAGAGAAAGTGTAATATCCAAAAATCATCCTAAGGGAATTGTAGCTTCTGACTATGGAGCAAAGCTTATTTCAGCAAATGATATGCAGGGGTATACGTTTTTAGGAAGGTTTCATAGTGCAGAGCAGGCATATGCACTAAGTTACGACGCTTCTCAGAAAATACATAGTGCATTGACATGGTTATCCAAAACAAAAAGTGCAGCAGTGGGAACACGAGATAAAAGGACATTTATTTGCTGGAATCCGAAGGGAAAAGAAATACCAGATGTAATAAATGAATTTGATTTAATCGAAGATGAAGAGGTGCAGGGTGCAGAGATCAATTATCAAAAAAAATTGCTGAAAACACTTAACGGTTATCAGAATCAGTTTGATGAAACGGATTCAGTCATTGTAATGGGACTGGATGCAGCTACTACCGGAAGGCTTTCGGCAACCTATTACCATGAGCTTAAAGCATCTGATTTTCTAGAACGTATTATGTATTGGGGAATTAGCTGTAACTGGTTCTTTCTAAAGTTTAATGAAATGAAAAAGATTTATTATGCCATTGAAACGCCTGTGTTTTATAGAATTGTTCAGTGTGCATTTGGACGTGAAAAAGGGAAGTTTATTGAAGTGGATGATAAAGTGTTAAAGGAACAGACACAGCGGCTTGTAAAGTGTATGCTTGAAAAACAGCCAGTGCCGTATAATCTGGTTCATGCATTATTTATTAGAGCTTCAACGCCGATGGCCTATAATAGAGGAAACAGGGAGCGAGTACTATCTACAGCTTGCGCGCTGATTCGGAAATTTTATTACGATAAAACAGTTGAAAAACGGGAGGAAAAAGATGATATGAAGCTGGATTTGGAAAATAGTGACAGAAGTTATTTGTTTGGAAGGCTGTTGGCAGTGTATGAATATATAGAAAGAATTACTTATGATAAAGGTGAAACGCGGGATCCGAATGCGATACGGCTACAGTCAGCATATGTCAATCATCCTATGCAGACATGGAAGATACTAGAAGGTCTGTTGAATCCATATTTTCAGAAGCTGAAACCAGGAGCGAGGATGCACTATAAAAATCTGATAAGCGAGCTCGTTAGTTTAATACTAGATGAGGATGAAAGAAAGCTGAATCAAGAATTGAAAGAAACATATTTATTAGGATATTATTTGCAGAGAGCAGAATTATATAAGAAAAAAGAAGAGAATACGGAGGAAGAAGAAAATGGGAAGCTTACAAAATAAAATTGATTTTACAGTGATTGTGAAGGTTACAAATGCAAATCCGAATGGAGATCCATTAAACGGAAATCGTCCAAGGACAACATATACTGGACATGGAGAAATTTCAGATGTATGTATCAAGAGAAAAATAAGAAACCGTCTTCAGGATATGGGAGAAGAGATCTTTGTACAGTCAGATGACCGAAAAACGGATGAATATAAATCCTTGAGTGAAAGGGCATCTGCAAATATAACTGATTATAAATCAAACGATGAGTATGCCAAATCAGCCTGTGAGAAATGGATAGATGTACGCACGTTTGGTCAGGTATTTGCTTTTAAAAAAAGTAAAGATAAAAAAGATGGAATTTCTGTAGGAGTCAGGGGGCCGGTTTCGATTCATCAGGCAGTCAGCTGCTCGCCGGTAGATATTACGAGTATGCAGATTACGAAAAGTGTAAATGGTGAACCTGCTGGCGATGTAAAAGGTTCTGACACAATGGGAACTAAGCATTTTGTAGAATTTGGACTGTATCGTGTGAAGGGTTCTGTGAATGTCCAAATGGCAGAAAAGACTGGATTTTCAGAAGAAGACGCAGAAAAGCTGAAAGAGGCGCTGCGTACACTTTTTATAAATGATGCATCGTCAGCGAGACCAGATGGCAGTATGGAAGTTGTATCTGTATACTGGTGGCGGCACAATAATAAAATCGGACAGTATTCATCTGCAAAGGTGCATGATTCTTTAAAAATTAGGCTAAAGGAGGATGTCTTAATTCCGGTTTCTGCTGATGATTTTGAGATTTGGCTGGAATCACTGACAGGGCTTGAACCACAGATTATAGAGGGAATTTAAGCTGTTTTTTTAAACGCAAGTTAGAAAGCTTCCTGTATACTTTAAATAGGTCAAGAGATTGACACAAAAAAATACC
>CANDMV010000092.1 GCA_947385875.1 uncultured Eubacterium sp.
CCCGCAAGAGTCCCCTATTATCGTGTCCTATTTCCCCACCCCGTGAAAAGTAACTTTTTCCGGTTACTTTTCACACCCCAGCCAGAAAGCGGCTGTGCTGTAAAAAGTAACGGCATCCGTCCCATTGAAAGTTCGCCCTTGGCGAAGGGCTGGATGCATGGCAAGCCGCATTCTTTGGCTTTGACCAGACAGCGGGTGTCTGGTCAGGGTGTGAAACAATGTCATTAACTTAAGATTTTGTAACCATTCAGATAATGTGTTACATTTGTGGATACCCGGACGCCGGGTGAGAGGAGCAGTCCCGTCTTCCTGCGACTTTTCCAGAATGCTCAGGGATTCTTAGCATTCTGGAACGGACGCAGGCAGACCGGGCAGATTCCCTCTCCCAGCGTCCGCACAGCCAATATGTAACACCTTATCTGAATGGTTAATACTGGCAAAGCTTAAGTTCATGACATTAGGTGTAAAAAGTAACGGCATCCGTCCCATTGAAAGTTCGCCCTTGGCGAAGGGCCGGATGCATGGCAAGCCGTATTCTTTGGCCCTGACCAGATAGCGGGTGTATTTCCCCGAATTACTGGAAAGTGACATAAAAGAAGTTGAAGCAGAGGTTATGCAGTTGGCATAATCATATGAGTATGAAAGAACAATTCAGGCATGATTCCAGAGAGGAGATAGAATATGGGGGTTTATCTGAACAGTACAAGTCCTTATACACTTTTCAAAGAAGAATTCCTGTCCGCATATTTTGTCGATAAGTCGGAAATTTTCAAAGAACTTATTCCTATTTTAGGATTTGATAAAGGTCTGACGCAGATGTCTTATACAGAAGGAAAAGGGATCCGTTATGTGTGCATTACCAGACCGCGCCGTTTTGGGAAAACCGTTATGGCAAATATGATTTCATCGTATTTTGAAAAGGGGATTGACAGCAGCCGTGAATTTGGAAGTCTGAAAGTGTCAAAATATAAATGGTACGCAGAACATTTGAATCAGCATAATGTGGTTCATATTATGTGTAATGAACTGCCTAGGAGCTGTGTTTCTTACGGGCAGTATATTGAGCGCATTCAGGATAGGCTGATACGGGACTTGATGAAGGCTTATCCTGAAGCGGAGATTAAAAAAGATGATGCTGTCTGGGATGCGCTGATAAGCGTTTTTGAATACTGCGGCGGTGAAAGATTTATTTTTGTGATAGACGAATGGGATTATATTTTTCACAGGAGGTTTGTTACGGATGCAGACCGGGCAGCCTATATTGATTTTCTAAGCAACCTGTTAAAAGATAAGCCTTATGTAGAAATGGCTTACATGACAGGCATCCTTCCGATTGCAAAATATTCCAGCGGCTCGGAGCTGAATATGTTTTTTGAGTTTTCTATGGCTGGAAGAGAGAAGTACAGTGAATATTTTGGATTTACAGATGAAGAAGTGGATGAACTGTATGATCGGTATCAAAAGATCGAAAGCGAGTTGAAAGTAAGCCGTGAGGGATTAAGACTGTGGTATGATGGATATCAGACGCTGACCGGAATCAGGCTGTACAATCCCCGGTCAGTAGTAGGGGCATTGTCCTGCAATCAGCTGGGAAATTACTGGACTAGCTCAGGGCCGTATGATGAGATTTATACTTATGTGAAAAATGACAGATCGGGTATCAGAGACGAAATCGCAGGGCTTATCAGCGGGATTCCGGTATCGGCAAATGTACAAGAGTATGCGGCTGTTTCCATGAAGTTATCTGCAAAGGATGAAATTTATTCAGCGATGGTTGTATACGGATTTCTCAGCTACAGCAACGGCTGTGTCTCTATACCAAATAAGGAGCTGATGGATAAATTTGCGGATATGATAGGAATTCTATGAGATCAGGATGGAGGAGCAGTCGGGTGCCGGATATGTGGATTATATTTTTTATCCTTATTGCAGGGAAGATGATGGGATTATAGTGGAATTAAAGGTGGATGAGCCTGTGGAAGCAGCAATCCAGCAGATCAAGGATAGAAAATATGCAATGAATTTTGATGGCAGGCCGGGGGAGCAGCCGAAATGTATAGGGCGGATTCTGGCAGTAGGAATTGCGTATGACAGGAAGGATTTAAATAAAAAGCATGTGTGCAGGGTGGAGGTGTTAAGGGATAAATTGTAAAAATGACCATGCGAGGGCAGTAATGCTCCTGCATGGTCATTTTGTTTTTAAAAATCTATTGACATAAAGTATAGGTTTGTTTATAATAAAACAAACGTTTTAATACATACGTTTCAAAACGATTGGTTTAATAAAGGAGGTGTCATATGCCGCCAAAAGCAAAATTTACTCGTGACGAAATCGTACAAGCCGGATTAAATGTCATAAGGAAAAACGGAATGGAGGCTTTATCTGCCAGAACCTTAGGCGCACAGCTTGGAAGCTCGGCAAGACCGATTTTTACAGTATTTCAAAGTATGGAAGAGGTGCAGGCGGAAATTAAAAAATCAGCAAGATTTCTTTATGACGAATATGTCAGGAAGGGTCTGGAGCAGGAATTAGCGTTCAAAGGTGTAGGTATGCAGTATATCAGATTTGCGATTCAAGAGCCAAAATTGTTTCAGATGCTTTTTATGTCGGAGCAGAAGCAAAATCCCGCAGTTGTAAATGTAATGCCGATGATTGACGATAACTACAGCGATATATTATTGTCTGTTCAAAATGGCTATCAGCTGCCGGAACATAAAGCAGAACAGTTGTACCGGCACTTGTGGATTTATACGCATGGAATCGCGGTGCTTTGTGCAACCAATATGTGTATTTTTACCGCGGAAGAAATTAACAGACTAATCGAGCAGGCTTTCAAAGGAATCTTAAAAGAAATTATGCAGGAAGACACTAAAAATGAAGCAGAGTAATCATGAGAGGAAGCAGAGGATACACAAACCATGAAATTGGGCAACATACTCTGAGAATCGTAAGCAAAGATACAATCAAAATGAGCAGTGGGAAACGCTGGAAATGGAGGATGCAATGAGTAAGAAGAAATGGATAAGTATAGCGGCGATCTATTCGATCATTTATACGGTAACAACGTTGTTAAATAGTATATTATATCTAGGTAATGGCATTTATGAGGACCCAAGCGGAAATTGGCACGAATTAGACCGGGCCATGATTCTTCTGATTGGCGTCGTGGTATTTAAGCTGTGTACAGATCTGCCTGTGAAACCGCTGATTTTTAGATATATGATTGCATATGTGCCGTCACAGCTGTTAGCTTTTCTATATGTCTGGCTCAGCGGGCTGAGAGAAGAATTAGCAAAAACAGCATATAGGGATATTTGGATTAACTTCACTAGCCTTTTCATAATCTTATGTATTGTAAATACTATAATAAGTATTTGGAAGGAAAAAAGAAAAAAGGCATTTAAAGAGTCATAGATTTTCTGTGCAGTGGAAGAATATATGATAAGAAAGAGCGGACAGATACTGTCGGCATTAGGGCTTATTTTCGAAGCAGCAGGATATACTCACGAGTGATAACTTCCATATGGTTACTGGTAGTGACGCTCGTGATCGTGAGTTGACATTGCTGGTGGATTTTTCATTCGTTAGTATAAATGGGGGGAGTTTAATATTTTTAAGATAAATTGGGAAAAGTTAAAGATTTATAGGATAATTTGAGAAAAAGTTGAGATTTATATTGGATAATATGTCTGCGGAAGGAGGAGGCTGTTCATGAGCAAAAAAATCATGATTGTGGATGATGAGCCGGGTATTGTTACTGTGATACAGAGCTATTTTGAAATGGCGGGGTATCAGGTGCTGACGGCTTATAATGGAAAAGAGGCTATGAAGAAGCTGGCGCAGGTGCCGGACTTGGTTCTGCTTGATATTAATATGCCTGATCTCGATGGGCTGACGGTCTGCGAGACGATTCGTGAACATATTACCTGTCCGATTCTTTTTCTTACGGCCCGGATTGAAACCGCAGACAAAATCAAGGGATTTTCGGCAGGGGCAGATGATTATATTGTAAAGCCTTTTGACCTCGATGAATTAGGGGCAAGGGTAGCCGCTCATTTAAGGCGTGAAAATCGGAGACAGGAGCAGTCCTGTCTGCGTTTTTTTAAAGACATGGTGATTGATTATACGAAACGGGAAATTACGGTCAATCAAAACAAGGTTGCGTTGTCGAAAAAAGAGTTTGATATCGTAGAGCTGCTTTCTACCTATGCAGGGCAGGTTTTTGACAGAGAGAGGATTTATGAAAAGGTATGGGGATTAGAGAGCGATGGAAATAGTGACACCGTTATGGAGCATATCCGAAAAATCCGTGCCAAGTTTGCGGCTCATACGATGCATAGTTATATCGAAACAGTCTGGGGGATGGGGTATAAATGGAACGTTTAAAGCAGATGGAAATCAAAAAAGCTTTGTTTACAATCGCTTTTGTCAATACTGCGATTGCATTTATTTTATCGATTCTTTCGGTCTGGGGATGTGTCTGGCTGCGTACAAGGCTTGCACCGGAGGGAAATATTCTATATGTAAAAAATGATCAGGTATCCATTACTGAGATTTCAGAACCGTCTGCACAGGAGTCCGCCGTTCTCTCGAAGAGTCTGTCTATGATTCAAATACTGCTGCCGATTTTGATTTATATAGCTGCTTTGTTTGTGACTGCCAGCGTATCTTACCGATGGAAGTTGGAAGAGCCTATAGAGCAGCTGAGAAAAGGAGCTGCAAGGATTATAGATCATGATCTTGATTTTACTGTGGAATCAAAATCACAGGATGAGCTGGGGCAGCTTTGTGCTGCATTTGAGACGATGCGCAAAACGCTGCTTGAAAACAACTATGAGCTATGGCGTCAGGCGGAAGAACGCAAGCGGTTAAATGCAGCGTTTTCGCATGATCTGCGAAATCCTGTTACGGTGGTAAAAGGTTCTGCGAAGCTAGCAAGAAGTAGTATTGAAAACAGCACAGCAGGTCTGAATTTGGAGCAGCTTTCCGGTCATCTGCTGCGGATTGAAAGCTACACAGGCAGAATCGAGCATTATGTAGAGACTATGAGCAGCATTCAGAAGCTGGAAGAAATACCTGTGGAGCGGGAAAGGATAAAGTGGGATGATCTTGCGATTGAGATGGAAAATATGATTCAGCTCGTCGGAGCAGACTGCCGGAAGCAGATTAGGTTTACGGCAGCCGCATATCCAGAGAGTATTTTCGTTGATAAATCTATTTTGTTTCAAATTACGGAAAACCTTGTAACGAATGCGATGCGTTTTGCAAGACAAGGCATTGATATTTTCTGTTCGATATCAGAATCGGATGGAAAATTAATATTGAAAGTAACAGATGATGGATGCGGATTTCCTGAAAAACTGGTACAAAACGGCATTCAGCCGTTTCAAAAAGGAAATGAGGAGGCAGGGCATTTGGGGATGGGATTATATATCTGCGAGCTTCTATGCGGGAAGCATGGAGGCAGCATAGAGATTCGAAATCATCAGGCCGGAGCGTCGATTACAGCTGTGCTGGCAGTTTTGTAGAATGAAAATCTGGTGCTTGTGATAGATGACTTCCACTATGCGCCGGAAGAAAAACGGATGCAGATCGCGCAGCAGCTGAAGGATGCAATACGCAGAGGGTTTAAGGCAATCGTCGTATCGCTTCCTCATAGGGCAGACGAAGCAATACGCAGAAATGCAGATCTTTCGGGACGCTTAAGCTTGATAAATATGGAATCATGGGTGGTTTGTGATTTAAGGGCATATATGAAGAATCTTTAAAGTAAAGTACTGTGATGAACAATAACGGAAGAATTTATGATTGAGTTTAATATATTAACAAATGCGCAGATCTTGAGACATTTTTGAGATTTGTCTTTTATACTCTCCTTATCATCAAACAATAAGGAGAGATTTTTTATGAAGATTCAAGTAAAAGAAATTTCAAAAATCTACGGAGCGGGCGAAAGTCTTGTTACGGCGTTAAACCATGCATCCATGACGATTTGCGAGGGTGATTTTATTTCTATCATGGGGCCGTCCGGCAGCGGGAAAAGCACGCTGCTTCACATTATCAGCGGTTTAGACCGGCCTGATCGGGGGAGTGTCTTATATGGAGACGTGGATATTCACAATGGCAGCGATAAAGAGTTATCTGCTTTTCGCCGTCGGAAAATCGGATTTATTTTTCAGCAGTTTAACCTTCTGCCAGTTTTAACCGCACGCGAAAATATAATGATGCCGCTGCTTTTAAATAAAGAGAGAAAAAAGCAGGACGATGAAGCATACCTGCAGGAGCTGGCCTCATTTCTGGGACTGGAAAAACGTCTCCTGCACCTGCCGCACGAGCTTTCCGGCGGACAGCAGCAGCGTGTGGCGATTGCGCGGGCATTGATCGCAAAGCCGGACGTGATCTTCGCGGATGAACCGACGGGCAATCTTGACAGCAGAAGCGGAGGAGAAGTCATGAAGATGCTTTGTGACATCTGGGAAAAAATGAACAAGACGCTTGTGGTGATTACTCACGATTCACGGATTGCGCAGATGGCAGAACGCCGTTTTACAATGATTGACGGAGAGCTTACGGAGGTGGGTGCATCATGAAATCTTACTTGACGCTTGCTTTTAAAGAATTAAAGGCACAGAAGGTAATGGCATGTCTGATACTGACTGCAGTCATTCTTTCCAGTATTATGACGACCGCGATCGGCCGGTCTCTTGGCATTCTACAGTCTATGAGAATCGAACAGGCTTCGTCATTAAACGGTGACCGATACGTCACGTTTCATCAGATCACAGAAGCTGAGAGGATGCAGTTAGAAAATGACTCGCAGCTTTATGATGTGGGCAGTTTGATAAATGTCGGGTATACAAAGTTGGAGAAAAGCAGTCTCACCTTGTATATGCGTGAATATCTGGGCAGTGCGCTGGACGCTTATCCGGCAGTCGGTAAAGTAAAAGAGGGGCATCTGCCGACTGGGCCGTTTGAGATTGCGCTGCCACAGAACGCTCTGCCGTATATTGGGCAGGAGCTGAGTATTGGTGATAAAGTAACGCTTCAGTCTGAAATATCTCTTATGAACGGAACGAAGCCTGAATATTCGTATTCGGCAGAGTACACCGTGTGCGGTATACTGGAAAGCAATTATATCGGTTATTCTACGGGGACTCTGGGAGCGGTTTTGGGAGAGGGGACGGCTGCTGCCCTGCTGCCGCAGGATTATCTGCTTTATTCAACCGATTTTAAGACAACAGATACTGTTCGGTTTCAAAAGATTGTTGATGAGCTGGCAGGAAAGCTTGGAATCGAAGATGGCAATATACAATATAACTGGATTTTATTAGATGCTCTCGGCATTTCTTACGATGAATCAGCAAGCTCAGATGAAGCTTCCGGCTTTTCTTTTATGACGCTTGCCTGTGTGATGGTCGGGGCGCTTGTCCTGCTTGCAGCCGGACTGGTTATTTATAATATTTTAAAAATTGCTGTCACAAAGCGTATCAAAGAGTATGGGACACTTCGGGCGATCGGAGGTGAGCGCGGACAGATTTACCGTATTGTTTCGCTTCAGCTGCTGTGTCTGTGCGGTATTGGCATTCCGATCGGACTTTTGATCGGTGCATTTTCTGCAAAAGGAATTTTAGCAGCTGCCACAGGTGTGTTAAATCCTGATTTATTTATGGTGGAGAATACGGGAGAACTTAATCAGGCGATTTATGCAGCGGATTCTTCGAATGTTCTTATATACTTTGTCAGCGCCGGGGTAACTTTGGTATTTGCCATGCTAGCGGCATTTCCTGCTGCATGGTATGCCTCTCATGTATCACCGACAGTCGCTATGTCCGGGCAGAAGGTGAAGATCAAACGCCGAGGCCGGAAAGCAAAGCCAATCCGCAGATTTGAAGCTTACTATGCGAGGCTGAATCTGAAACGCGCACGCAGCCGGACTGCGATTACCATTCTTTCTTTAGTTATGAGCATTACGGTATTTGTAGCCCTGCAGAGCTTTACCGCGCTGCTTGATACGAGCAGAAATGTAGCGGATCTGAATTTAGGCGATTATGCTGTTACAAGCGAGACGGTTGGAATGGATCCGGAAAGCGTGGATAAAATACGTGAGAATGAACTGGTCGAAAGCGTGTCTACGACAAAATTGTCAGTTTATATGCAGGATGAGAATAACAGGATGCCGATAGAGCTTGATTTTGAGCTTCAGGCAGCAGAAGCGTTGCAAATAGCGGGCATAGATGAGCCTCGCCTTGCTTCGTATGTAGACGGCTTATCTGAAAAAGATTTGGATGACTTAAAATCCGGTGCGGCATGTATCGTCAAAAATCCGGTGCCGATTGTCTATGAGGGAAAGACGTATGAAGCTACCAGCTTTGAATACGGGGATACGATTTTAGTAAACGGCTATCAGCTGCGGATTGTCGGCATTGCCGATGCTCCTGTTACGATAAATAACAGCGGTTATTTAAATGGAGTGCATATAACAGTATGCGATGACATGTATGATCTTCTGACAGGAAACAGCCGTTATTCGGAGGTATATCCGGCCTTAAGGCAGAATGCAAACCATCAGCAGTTTGAGACATGGCTGGAGGACTGGTGCAGGGAAAATATCGGCAGCCATTGGCTGTCTTACCAGCAGACCGCTGCACAGCTGGAGGAAAGCTTTGCACAAATCCATATGCTTTGCTGGGGGCTGATTTTCTTTATCGGGCTGATTGGGATTTTAAATATTATCAATACGGTTTACAGTAATATTCATACGCGTGTCGCTGAAATCGGTATGCAGCGGGCGATCGGCATGAGCGCGGGAAGCCTTTATAAGACTTTTTTGTGGGAGGGCGCTTATTATGGAATCATAGCGTCTGTGATCGGCGGCGTGCTGGGATATATCTGTACCATATTTGTAAATGCTGCTGTATCGGACAGCCTGCAGCTTACGGCGGTTCCGTATCTGTCGATCATAGAAGCGGCGGTGGTTTCTATTGCTGCCTGCTTATTGGCGACAGCGGTTCCGCTGCGGTCGATAGCGGGGATGAATATTGTGGTTTCGATTGAGGCGGTGGAATAGTGATTGTAATAGAACAGCTTGTTTGAGCATAAATAAAACTGTAGGCCGGGAATCGAAAGACAGGTTTCCGGCCTTATCTCTTTTTTTGCAAATACATTTTTAAAGTATCGAGAAATAATTTGGCATTTTTCAACTGTTTTTCTGAATCTTCTTTGTACGACCGATTGTATAGAAGCCTTATAAAACCCGGACTGGTGATTATGTTGCGCAGTCAGCAGATCTTCTGCTGCACGTTCCAGTCTGTATCGGCATAGTGTCTGTGTATCAAGCGGCATATAGAACAACTCCTTCTTCTGATATATTCTTGTAATATGGCAGGATCTGTTTCCAACTCAAATATTCCTGATAATTAATATCAATGATAGAAAAAACTAGTAAATACTTAATGGAAATATCTGTAGACACATCACTGAGTTTTTCACTATAATTCCGAAGCTCGTTATCATCTGCGTCTACTAATACCAAGATATCAATATCTGATTCTTTTGTATAGCCTCCTCTTGCCACAGAACCGTATAATATGACTTCTTTTTATAGTTTTCCATAAATGTGAATTAGATTTTCCGCTAGTTCAGATAATATTTTTTCATCTGCTCGTCTTTGATGTTATCCATGTATTCTGCCTCCTTTTCCATTTGAGTGTAATTTGTATTTAACTGTATACGAATTATTGTCAAATTATAAATGTTTCTATTAATAGCTGTTTTTTGTATGAACAGCCGGTCTTTGACAGCGTGGACGCTTTGCATTACTCTGTGTTCTGCATGAAAAGAAAGAAATGAAATCTGCTTCCTCGATTTAATTTTGATTCGACAGTAATATAACCCTGCTCACTTTGTAAAATCAGCTGTGCCAGATAAAGTCCGAGCCCCATTCCGTCAGATGCCGTATCGGCCTGTTTTCCACGGTAGAACCGCTGGAAGATTTGGTTATATTCTGTCTCCGGGATTCCGGGGCCTTGGTCTGTAATTGTTATTCTTGCATAGATGCTCATTTTTTCAATCTGGATATGAATCCGGCTGTTTTCTGGAGAATATTTTACGGCATTTTCCAGTACATTTGCGATCGCTTCAGCTGTCCATTTCGGATTGTGGTAAAGCAGCAGATCATCAGTCTCTTCTACGCAGATTTCTATATTTTTTTGTGAAGCCTGCGCGTATACTGCGCTTACGGCTTTTGCAATCGTAGGCTTGATATAGGAATTTTCTGCATGGAACTGAATAATGCCTTCTTCCAGACGGGAAGCCTTTAGAAGATTCTGCAGCAGCCACTGCATCGTAGCAGCCTGTGATTTGGCATGGGAAAAGAACTCCTGTCTAAGCGATTCATTCATTGAGCCTGAATCTGATTCTAACAGCTCAAGATCCAGAATGATATTGGCAAGGGGTGTTTTCAGCTGATGAGATAAGTCGGAAAGCAGCTCAGTGACTTTCTGTTTGCCGTGGGCTGCTTCTGTCTCCCGCCAGTTCGCACGGCTTAAAATATTCTGTAGGTCATTTACCAGTCTGGATTCTCTGGTTTCCTGCATGGCATTGAGCAGCCGTGATTTTTTTGTTTCCTGCTTAGAATTTGGCAGCTGTGAATCTCTGGTTTCTATAGAGTTTGGCAGTCGATGTATAAACAAATGTAATTTTCCGGTTCCGGGCTTATATTGCAGGTCATCCTTCATGTTCATCTGGTCGGTATTTAGGCTGTCTTCACTTTGAAATATTTCCAATATTTGTTCTAGACAGCGCCACTGATGAAAGAACCATGCAGCCCATAAAAGCAGGACGATGATGCTGCATGTGAGTGCGGCTCCCAGAATCCAGCATAAAAGCTCTGGACGCATTGATATTCCTCCCATAAATATCCCAATCCCATGCCGTAAATTGTTTTTATTAAACTGCCGCCAATTTTTCTTCGTAACCGGCTGATAATAACGGAAAGGGTATTTTATTAGTAATTACGTCAATATTGGAGGCACTTTGAAGTACCGAGTTGACATATTCCTGAATCATATCGGCTAGTTCGGCTGGAGAGGGCTGAAATCCGTTTTTCATGCGGTTTGGATGTCATTGATGATCATTTAATTTATATTATCTATAGCAATTTTTTCGATCACGCAGCTGTGCGGCTTATCTGGACTATTTTTATCATAATTGATACCGACAAGCAGGACGCTGCCTGAATAGCCTTCAAATGCCTGTGTGTACTTTCTGTCCTTCATTTGATGGATTGCGGCATGAGCGGATTTATGATATTTTAGCTCTACTAGAATGGCAGGCTGATTCGTATGCGGGAGCGGAAGAAAAGCAAGATCTGCAAAGCCCTTGCCGGTAGGAAGCTCCCGGATCAGCTTATAATCTTTCCTTGCACTGTAATAAGCTAGGCCGACTGCACAGCATAGAGAGTTCTCATCGTTATAGGTCAAAATAGAAGCCGTCTGTGAATGCACCTTGTCGAGCGCTTTTGCTACACATCCGGCATTCCCTGCCAGTGTATCATGCAGCAGCTGTTCTGATGCTTTTAATAAATCTATGATATGGGACCATCCCCCAACGCTCATAGCGTTCTCGAATTCCTCCATAATTTCTCTGTTCGGAATAAATGCCTCCTGCGCATCAGAATTATAACCCAGATAACCAAGATGAATCAGCAGGGTAAGCACGTCATCCTTTACTTTTAAGCTGCGCATATCGTTTTGAAAACTGCGTGTGTTAACCTTAATGCGTCCTCCGCCAAGCAGCTGTATAATGTCTGTTCGCAGTCCGTCAAAGTTCATATCCATATAGATTTTTAGCGCTTCATATGTTTCGGTAGAAGTCCAGTAGTTGGAATATCTGCGGCGGCGCATTGCTTCCACCACGGACTTAGGATTATAGACATGCTGAAATCTTGTAAAGCTGTATCCGTCATACCAGCTGCCTGTTTCCGCAAAATCCATGCCAAACCGCTCGCATAACGAGCGGACTTCTTTTTCTGTAAAACCAGTATATTCCTCAAAGTCAGCCTGATCTGTCATGGAAAATTCACGGAACATATTCAGAGCGGAGTGCAGACCATATTTTTTAACGGGAAGAATGCCGGTGATATAAGCAAGCGCTACAAACTCCTGATCTTTTAGCAGATTCCTTAAAAAATCGAGATACTGCTTTTGCATTTCTTCTGATTGCTGCCGTTCGCGCATGAGACAGTCCCATTCATCGATCAAAAAAATAAACTGGTGGTCTGTCTGGACAAAAATTTCCCTTAGGGCACGGGCAAGTCCCATGCCTTTTAGGTCCAAAAGCTCTCCGTATGTTTTTTTCAATTCTGTCAGCACTTCCTGCGTTAGATATTCTGTCACACGCCCGTCGTCGGCTTCGATCAGAAACTGCTGCATATTTAAATAAATAACATCATATTGATTCAGATGCTGTGCATAAGTATGAGACTGTGCGATCTTATATCCTGCAAACAGCTTTGAGGAATCACAGCCGCAGCTGTAATAAGCAGCGAGCATTTCAAGCGTCATGGATTTGCCGAAGCGCCGCGGACGGCTGATGCAGATATATTTTTCTTTTGTATTTAGAAGTTCATTTGTACATGCGATCAGATGTGTCTTGTCCACATATATTTTAGATCGGATGGATTCTTGAAAGCCTTTGTTCCCTGGATTCAGATAGATTCCCATAAATTTGCCTTTCTATATAGAAGATGCGTCGATATATCATTATATAGGATTCCATATAAATTAGCTTTCGTTGGACGCATCGTTATTCCTCCCATAAATATCCCATGCCGTAAATTGTTTTTATGGAACTGCCGCCTATTTTTCTCCGTAACCGGCTGATATTGACGGAAAGGGTATTTTCTTCAATGAAATCGGCATCATTGTCCCAGATGCGCTGTAAAATTTGTTCTTTTAGCAGCACCTGGTTTTTATTCTCTAGAAAATACTGTAACAGCCGAAATTCTGTCAGGCTCAGCTCCAGCTCCTTTCCGTCCAGATAGACGCGGGCGTTATTTGGATTCAGGCGGACAGAGCCTGACAGAAGTTCTGTTTTTGTCGGTTCCTGGCTGGATTTCTGTTTATATTTTTTTAGGGCTTTTTCCAGACGGATTTTTAGTACAGAAATGGAAAATGGTTTTGTAATGTAGTCGTCGGCTCCGCTTTCCAGACCCATGATTTCATCTAATTCTAAGTCTCTTGCAGTAATCATCAGCACCGGTACTTCTGATTCGCTGCGGATGAGCCGGCACAGCTCAATCCCGTCTCCGTCAGGGAGGTTTAAGTCAAGCAGGACTGCGTCCGGCTGTTTTGAACGAAAGAGCTTCCATCCGGTTTCTTTATTTTCCGCTAAGATTGTTTCATAGCCTTCTTGTAATAAAGCGAATGAGATCCCACGGTTTAGTCCCTGATCGTCTTCGATAATTAATATTTTCATAGGAACTGCCTTTCCTTCTTAGCAGATTTACGGAAGCGGCTGGTGCGTGTCTTGCACTCCCTGCTTTGCGGATCATTCATTCCAAATTTAATCAATGGCGCTGTGTGCCAGTGGCACACGTTTCGCGCGGACCGAAATGGAATGTAGAAAGCCCGCTGCGCCTCATAAATCTGGGATAAATTCTCCATATCATGCCCTGTGGGTACAAAGTGTGTAGCACTTCTCACGGAAAGCATTTTTCTGACGCGCTCTAGAATACATGCTGCACCAGACGGTCAAATGCTTCTTTTACTCTGGTAAATGGCACGGCCAGATTCATGCGGATATGACATGGCCCGTGAAAAGGTCTGCCGTCCTGCCAGCCGACACCGACATCCCATCCGGCTTTTAACAGTTCATCCAGTGTCTTTTTATGGTCTGCGCACCACCTCGTACAATCCAGGAACAGCATATATGTTCCTTCTGGTTTTGTTACAGTAACGCCGCTTATATTCTGATCGATAAAATCACATGCATAGTTAATATTTCCGCTGAGTGTCTCGCAGAGCTCATCTACCCATTCAGATCCTTCCGGGCGGTAAGCGCCGATGAGAGCGTGCATCGAGAGGACGTTCATACTGTTATAATGCGGTTTTGAGCCTTTGGACTGTATCCGGTCTCTCAATGCCTGATTGTATATGATGTGATAGCTGCCGATTAAGCCTGCCAGATTAAAAGTCTTGCTGGGTGCATAGACAGCTGCCGTATGTTCACGGGCATATTCGCTTACTGACTGTAATGGTATGTGCCTGTGTCCGTTTAATAGGATGTCAGACCAGATTTCGTCGGAAATTACGGTTACCTCATTATCTTCAAAGATTTTCATGGCGCGTTCTAATTCCCAGCGCTCCCAGACACGTCCAGTAGGATTGTGTGGGGAACACATGACAGCGACGTGGATATGGCTGGCTTTGATTTTGGCTTCCATGTCTTCATAGTCCATGCGGTAGATGCCCTGGCTGTCTTTTTTTAGTTCGCTTAATATAATATGATAGCCGTTCTGGGTGATGCAGCCGGTAAAGCCGATATAAGTAGGGCTGTGGAGAAGAACCGCATCTCCCGGTGATGCATAGCTGGTTAATGCTGATATAACGCCTCCGAGAACACCGTTTTCATATCCGATGTGTTCTTTACTCAAGCCTGTCACCTGATTGCGTGTTTCATGCCATTTTATAATAGAGGCATAATATTCATCACAGATTTCGAAATATCCGTATGCCGGATGGCTGGCACGTTCGATGATTGCTGCGGGGATGGTAGGCACAGTAGGAAAGTTCATGTCGGCAACCCACATAGGGATAAAATCAAAGCCGTCTTTGGGTGTTGTGGGCGCCATTGGGATTTTGCCGATGCCGTCTATAGCGACTGCGTCTTTTCCGTTTCGTTCCATGATGGTTGTAAAATCATATTTCATGTAAGAGGCCTCCTTAGTTTTTGCATATGATTTTTTCATGCGCTTATTCATGCGCCCATTTTATCATAAAGCAGGATGACAGACAAGTGGGGCTTGTGCATGGATATCTGCTTTTTCCTAAAAACAGAAGAAGCAAGCACAAAAGATTTACTTGAAGTCGTTGACAAGATAAAAATAAAGGAAATGGTAATAGCATTTGACAGGGGTATGAAGATCGCTGTCATAGTACGAAATACAGAGCTGTCCAGAAGCACTGTAAACCGTATCATAAAAAATCATAGCAGCAATGCAGAAATGACAGCAGTATGAAAATGATACAAGGGTGTCAATGGTTTTGACATCCTTTTTGTATGTGATGAAGAAATGAAAAATATTGTTGAGAAGTGCCAAAAGATGTGCTAAAATTGCAAAAGAGCAATCGTGTTATAGGGTGCGTTGACCTCATTCTAAATAGAATGGGGGTGATGCTATGAAAAAGAGAAATTATAAGAAACATAAGATGCATATTTCTCTTATGGAGCTGCTGACTTTCGGCATATTCCTCCTGGCATTGCTTACATTCGTATTTACGTTTTGTAAGTAGCCTTACATAGCAAAAGCCACCCTTGTACTTTGGCTAGGTAGATGGGTGGCAATGCTATTCATTCGATGGTCAATCCCTTGTGGGCGGTTGCTTTTTTATTTGTGTTTATAATATATCATATCCTGGGTTCGATTGCAAGAGCCTTTTGGGTGTTCGTATGTCTTGCATTATTTCCACTATCGCACATTTTTTAGTGTTTATCCTTATAAATTATGACTTTGATTTAGGATTGGGTGCACATATTGAATAAATTCAGGCCGCTCTTGATCTGATTCGCACCGTTCTCGGATTTGATAAAAATCCTATGACTTGAGACAGGGTATTGGGCAAGGATGTAAAAGTAACCATCATCCTACACGATTTGTATTTTCTGGCGGTATTCATTTGGCATAGCCCGCCCGCCTTTTGCAGTGACAAGTGCGCGGTATATGGAATCGGTAAATATATTTTTCTTAAAAAAAGCAGATTCGGCTTCGTCTGTGAGTATTTTTCCGGCATCTGCGGCGCGCGTCAGCAGTGGAAGGTGAGAGTGTTTTTTTAAATGTGAAAACAGTCTTTCCGAATCTTTGCGAAATCCGAGTACTCTTGCATACGGCATATAATCATGACTGCGCCAGAAGTCATAGTCACATTGGCGCAGGTCCAGCAGGATGTGCAGCAGTACGCGGGAGATTCTGGAGTAGGCTAGGTCTTTTGTTTTTAGCAGAGTGCAGAAATCTGTGAAGCTTGTATAGTTATCGAGATTTCGACAGATCTTGTTGGAAAGATCTGCGCTGCAGTCGGCATAATCAGCGAAGCCCGAAACAGCGCCTTTGATCAGACAGTAATGCAGCATCTGGGAACAGTCGTCTTCATAGAGCAGCGGGCAGGTCTGCAGATAATCCGTAAGCAGGTGGAGAGAAGAATCGGGCATGGCCTGTGTGAGACTTTTTTTTAAGCTGCAGGGCGAAGACTGGCTGTATTCATTTTTTGCCAGAAATCTGCGGATTGCCGCAGCCGAGGAGAAAGATTCAGATATGCTCTTTGAATGGTATCCGGCTCCTTGGCGCAGAATGGGGTGGATTTTTATCGTGGTCTGCAGATTCTGAGCGGGTAAGCTTTGATTTTGTATCAGCAGTGCTTTCTGATATTCGATTGCCAGTATATTATTTGGATTCTGTAAAAGATTCTGTAAGTCTGATGCATTTAGGTCTGGCATCAGGTCAAGTATAGCTTTTTCCCTTGCGAGGGCATAATGGATGCCTTTTTTCAAGTAATTTGAGAGAAGCAGCCGGTATTGTGGCGGTTCGCTGCGTAGTAATGCGGCAATTCTGCCGAATAAATCAGAATCCGGGGTCTCACATCCATAGCACAAGGCGCTTACACATCCCAGCTGTGTAAGCAGGGAAATGCCGGCTTCTGCGAAATATTCTGCGCTGGAGCTAGACCATATGGGTGGAAGCTCCAGTACAAGGTCAGCGCCCTGAATAAGAGCCATTTTGGCGCGTGTATATTTGTCCAGTAACGCGGGGGTTCCACGCTGCATGAAATTTCCGCTCATAACGATGATGAGATAGTCGGCATCGGTTTCTTCTCTGGCACGCATCAGCTGATAGGCGTGGCCGTTGTGGAAAGGGTTGTATTCGGCAATGATTCCAGTGATGTTCATAGTTTTTCCTTAATATAAGATTGAATCTGCTGTATTTACGCTTGCTGTATGAATAGGTCTGTTAGGAAATGCCTACTTAAGAGAGAGCTTGTATCTGCGTATGTTTTACATCAGACTGCCTTTTTGTATGTAATGAAAAATATTGTTGAGAAGTATCAAAAGATGTGTTATAATCTCAAAAGGGCAGTCGTGTTATAGGGTGCGTTGACCTCATTCTAAAAAGAATGGGGGTGATGCTATGAAAAAGAGAAAACATAAGAAACATAAGATTCAT
>CANDMV010000093.1 GCA_947385875.1 uncultured Eubacterium sp.
CACTAAAATGTTGGAATCGCTGACTGGATACAGCTGTTACAGATAGAATATTCATGGAATGCCTATCTGTAACAGCTGTATCAGATGATAGAACTTAGAGCAGCATTGGCGTCCGCACAGCCAGTATGTAACAATCTATCTGAACTGTTACTATGACATTGTTTCACACCCCGGCTAAGCACTCGCTGATTGGTCATGGCCGAAGATGCGGCCTGCCAGGCATTCGGCCTGCCGCCAAAGGCGAGCTTCTAATGGGCCGTATGCCGTTACTTTTTACAGAACAGCCGTTTTCTGGCTGAGTGTGAAAAGTAACATGAAATCTCCAGATTACTGTAATCTAACGTCTGACTTCTATTTCAATCGATTGATCCGAGCATCCTTCAGCAGAAACCAGAACATGGATCATTCCTTCTGTTTCACCGGCCCGTACAACAGCCATCACATAGCCGTCATAAGTCTCCCCTTCCGTATCGTCATAGCTGCGGAGTGACCGCGGGTCGGCGCTTCCAAATGCCTCCAGCCGCCCGGCTCCATCTACGGATACGGAGATCGTTTTGGTGGCGAAGAGGTTTTCCCTGCCTTCGCTGTCGGCCAGATGGATTGAGATAAAAGCAAGGTCTTCTCCGTCTGCGGCTAATACAGTCCGATCAGCCGCTGCGCACAGCTGTACCTCGTTTCCTGCCGTGAGAAGGGTGTTCCGTCCGATTTCCTTACCGTCTGTATAACTGACAGCAGTCAGCTGTCCCGGTTCATAGGAGAGCTCATAAGATGCCGTGAAATCATGTGCTTCTCCGGCAGGCTTTCTGCCGAGGGAGGTTCCGTTTAAAAAGAGTTCCACTTCTTCTGCGTCTGCGAAGACATCTACAAGGGCAGGCCTGCCTTCATACCCCGGCCAGGTCCAGCTTGCGATATGATCCTTATGCATCCAAGGAGTCTTAGAACATGGCAGGCCGTATTTGTCCAGACGTTCTACTGCGATATAAGGTTCTTTGCGGATTCCATATACGATCTCGCGCAGGTAGCTGATCGGACGCCGGTATCCAATCAGGTCCAGATCTCCGATATAGGCGGTGCGTTCTGGATATACGCTGGAAAAGTTGACGGCATCGTCATAATGAAAGATGCCGCAGCCGGCCTCTCCCAGATAATCATATCCTGTCCATGTAAAATCTCCAAGTACATGCGGATAGTTCTTGACGATTCCCCATAATCTTACAATATCTGCAGGATAGGTCTCTGTGCCAAGGACGGTTTTATTTGGATGCAGCTCGTGTTCTAAAACATGCCGTCCGGTCAGGTAGTTTAAGCCGATGATGTCACTGGCGCAGGAGCAGGCTTCGAGCGCTTCGGTCAGCAGCGGGTGGGTGGAGAGGTATTCTCCGCGTTCTCCTTCCATCAGACTCATAAAACTGTTAATCGCATTGCTTCCATCCTTGCTTCCATCCTTATTTTTATCCTGACTGCTTTGTCCGCCTGGCTGCAGGGAGCCAAATTTTTCTGCAATATCCTGCATGATCTGTTTCAAATGTCTGCCGGCTGACATCAGGCCGTTCTGGCCCATCGTCGTATAGCGGGTATGGTCTAGCTCATGCAGCCTGCTGCAGATCTTCCGGTTGATGGCGGCGCCTGCCGGGGAGCCTGCTTCGGAAATCTCATTACCGGAGGAGTATAGGATGACACAAGGGTGGTTATGGTCTTTTGCAACCATGAGCTCGACAGTCTGCTCCCAGTATTGTTCAAAATGCAGAGCGAAATCGTATGGATTTTTATGGTAAGTCCACATATCACTCAGCTCGTCCATGACAAGGATTCCATAGCGGTCACATGCATCCAGCATGGCTCTGCTCATCGGATGGTGCGCACTTCGGATACTGTTAAATCCGGCCTCTTTTAATTGCCTGCAGCGGCGTTCTTCAGCAGCTCTTAGTGTGGCAGCGCCCAGAAGGCCGTTATCATGGTGAATGCAGGTTCCGCGCAGCTTGACGGTCTTTCCGTTCAGGCGGAGGCCGTGTACGGCATCCAGAAGAATGGTGCGGATACCGAAGGTCTCGGCGGCTTCGTCCAGAAGCTCTCCTTCGCTTTCGATTTCGACTCGGCACCGGTATAAATCCGGCGTATCACAGTCCCAAAGCTTGGGCTGGTCGACACAGATGATATGTCTGGATGATACCTCTGCGTCCGGGTACATGACGATGGTCTGCTTGTCGCAGGCGATGGTTTCCCCATCCTTTTCCAGATAAACTCGAATCTGTGCGTTTTCACGGACTCTGCTGATGCTTTTTATGCGCAGGACAGTTTCTACGACAGCAGATTCTTCGTCCGCAGCCAGAGTTGTAATTCGGATGCCGTCTGCCGGGATGTAGATTCTGCCGCCGGTCATCAGGCTGACATTCCGGTAGATTCCGCTTCCGGTATACCAGCGGCTGTTGGGAACCAGACTGTTATTTGCAATGACCTTGATCTGGCTGCTGCTTCCAAAAGAAAGCCATGGGTTTAATTCTACATATAGGCTGGAGTATCCATATAGGCTGGATGCAGCCAATGCGCCGTTGATATAGACCATGGCTGTCTGATAGATGCCTTCAAATTCCAGGAAAACTTTCTTTTCCTTCCATTCTTCCGGTGCATGGATCGTTTTTTGATAAATATATTCGCCGCCTGGATAAAAGCCGGTCTGTGCACCGCTTTCTGCATCCGGCCTGCGTGCTTCGTGAATCATTGCGTCATGAGGCAGGTGTACCGTATGTACTTCGTTTGTTCCAAGGAAAGCTGCTGTAGAAGCGCTGCTGCCTCCTTTCATTACCTGCCAGTCCTGATTAAAATTTTTGCGTATCATGCTGCTTCTCCTTTCATATGCTTTTCATCCCATTCTTTGTTTGCCTTCTCTACTTTCAGGAAATAGAGTAAAATTGCCATAATGACACCGAATATGATCGGCATGACGGCATACATAAAGAAAATTGTATTGACTGCCTGCGCAGACTGCACTGCGGCTGTGCCGTCATATCCGCCCCATTTCAGCATCCATCCTACGACTGCACTTCCGATGCCGCCTAGCTTTACGCCGATCGATGAGCAGCTGAACATAACGCCGTCAATTCTTGCCTTCTGTGTACGTCATGTGTAGTCGCTCGTTTCCGCAACCAGTGCATTCAGTGTTCCGGTAAGCGGACCTCCTGCCATATTCCTAAGGAAAGTGGAAAACAGCATGATCGGAAGGTTTTTGTTCATAGCGCCTATGATAAATACGACGCCCATTAACAGTGTGATAATACGGGCATATAGGTTCATTTTCCACATGCTCCCGAATTTTTTTACGAGCATTGGTGTCAATGTCAGTATGATCATGACTGGAATCAGCTGGAAGAGTGAAAATGTTCCCAGCAGCTTGGCATCACCCATATAGTAGGTCATAAAAAGTATGGCAGAGCCCTGCGTAATGCCGCTGTAAATATAATTTGCCAGATACAGTCCGAGAATGATCAGATAGTATGGATTTTTTAACAGCAGTTTTAACGATGTACCGAAGCTGACCTTTCCTGTCTCGGCTTGTTTTGTCTGGCAGTCCGGAACAGCGTTTTCTGGTATCTCATCCGGTACTTCTTTTACCATGAGCACGCAGATCGTATTAACGACGAGGGCGATCAATGCAAAGATCATAGCAAACGTACGCCAGCCCTTTGTGCCGCCGCCGAATTTTTCCACAAGATCCATCGTGTTGTAGGATATGAGCAGCGTGGTAAATGTAGCAAAAATGAAGCGGAAGGAGCCCAGCTGTACTCTTTCATGCTCGTTTTTGGTGATCTTTGCTGCCAGAGCCGCATAGGCAATGCTGTTTGCGGTGTAGAAGACCGCGTTGTATGCAGTATAGAAGATAAAGAAGTAGACATACTGCATGGTGGCGCTGCCTGTATCCGGGATGCAAAACAGCAGGAACAGGCAGCCGGAGACGCCGATCTGGCCGTACAGCATCCAGGGACGTGCCTGTCCCATTTTACTTTTTGTTTTGTCCATCAGTCCGCCGAAGAAGATGTCGGATATACCATCCAGCAGCTTAGAAGCCATCATTAACGAGCCGATAATCATACTGTCGAGTCCCACTGCATTCGTCAGGTAGAGCATGATAAAGCTTGAGATCAGTGCGTAGCCGCAGTTCGCAGCCATGTCGCCGGAACCATAGGCAACCTTTTGATACCATTTTAAATATTTCTTTTCGTTCATAAAATACCTTTCTCCTCTCTTTACTTTGACTGTGATAATGTATATACTTTATCTTAAGCTGCATAAAGTATACTTTTATTTTGAAAAAGGGACAATGTCACGGACAATAGTAAATCCTGCTGTATCGTGTCATATTTGTGGATGATCCATGTTTATGTATGATGTGGCTGAAGCAGTTTCAGCAGAGAGGTATTTATGAAGGGGAAATTGATCTGCTCCGGAAAAGAGAGCAATATTCTGGAAATCCGTAATTCTGACAGCATCGTTCATTCTTATTATGATATGTCTGCACCGATACAATTCACAATGACTTACTGCAGCGGGATTGCGGAAGACGGCTACTATAATGTGATCTCGGTATCGCCAAATAAGGATTATTTTTTTTCATCCCGCACCGGGCCGAAGTTTCATGAGTATAATGATGCCCGTCCTATGCATCAGCACGCATTTTTTGAGCTGCTGCTTGTATTGGAAGGCAGTATTTTACAGAAGATCGAGGATAAGGAGTATCTGTATTCGGCAGGCACCTGCTGTCTGATCAATCAAAATGTGTTCCATAGCGAAAAGTATATCGGGGAGGCAAAAGTATTTTTCATCGGCCTGTCTGTAAGCTTTATCCGTGAGCTGCTGGAGTCACGGCAGACCTTTTACTGCCGGCGGGAAGAAAATGTCGCTGAGAATCATATCCTGCAGTTTATGTTCGCTAATATCCAGCTGGAAAAGGGGAAAAACTATCTGGACTTTTTCCCTGCATACCAGAATAAAAAGAGCTTAACAGAACTGCACAGGATTTCTGACCAGCTGCTGCGTGCGATTATGCTGCCGAAGCTGGGGGCTGTATATACAATTAAGGGGCTGATCTGTGAATTGATGCAGTATCTGGATAAAAAGGAAGATTATCACATCAGCTGTGTACAGCTGAATTCCAGTTCAGATCAGCTGCTGTTTTTCAGGATCGGGCATTTGATGGAAGATACGGATGGCCGGATGTCCAGGGCGGATTTGGAGAAAGCACTGTGCTATAGCGGGAATTATATCAATACGGTTGTTCATAAATATTCAGGAATGTGTCTTTATGATTATGGGATGACATTTACGCTGAAAAAGGCGGCATGGCTGTTGGAAGAAACTAAGAAGCCTGTGTCTGCGATCGAAATACAGCTCGGCTTTACAAATCGGACGCATTTTTATAAGATGTTTAAGAATAGATATGGGGTTACACCGGGGGAGTACCGCAGGGCGGTAAAAGAGTAAGGGCAGATGAGCACTGGAGCGTGTTTGAAAAATCATTCCCGTGATCTGCACTACCCACTTTGCGGATAATTCATCCCAAATTTAATCAACGTAGGCCGCTGCGATTCATAAATTTGGGATAAATTCTCCGCAAAGTGTGAAGCGCATCTCACGGAAAGCATTTTCAAACATGCTCTTTGATCAAAAATAGTATAGAATTCTTGTGAATAACAATATCATATAACTGACCTAAAATCGGCGGTGAAAGAACCCGCTGCCGGGACTCATAGACTGCCGCTGCCACAGGAACGGCAGTCTATTCTGGGTATTCTGGACAGTGATCTGGCAGTTGGCAGGCTGCTATATGAAAAACCGGCGGTATATGAGGGAGAGTGGCATCTGGAACTGATGCGGGAATGTAAGTATGGATTGATCTGTGAAAAAGCTGACAGACGGCCAAAAGAACTTTTAAGCTGCCGCCTGTTTATTGAACAGAATGCTAAGGGCTTCTAAGCATTCTTCCAACGTCGCCGGAAGACGGGACAGCTCCCCTCGCCCGGCTGTTATTGATTAGCCTTTAAATACATCGGCAGGATTGAATTTTAAATTTGAACAGCCAGTCACAGATCTTTAATTCCTGACCGGATACAGCTGTTGCAAGCAGGAGATTTTCATGAAATTCCTGCCGGAAACAGCTAGGAGAGGAAATCTGCATGGTCTGTTGCGCAGTGTTTCCTGTTCTCAGCAAATTCTGATGGTGTATTTATAATCTCGGCTTTGGTAAAACAGCCGGGTGAGAGGCTCTGTCCCGTCTTTCTGTGACGTTGGAAGATTGCATAGAAGCCCTTAGCATTCTGGAAAAGTCACAGAAAGACGGGACAGAGCCTCTTACCCGATGCCCTCGCAGCCAAAATGTAACACTCTATCTAAACAGTTGCATGTTTTCATAGAATTGTCCAGCAGGTCGTTAAGTTAATGACATTGGGTGTGAAAAGTAACATTAAAAAAGATGAAATATTTCATAAAAAGAATGGCTATTGATTTATCTGGTGGAAGATGATATATTGACACTAACACTTTTTGACATAGGGGCGCATTCAATTTATTTCTAGAATATTAATGAAATGAAAACTGTTTCGCAGCTCCTGAGTGAGATAATGCTTGTATTGAGATAAAATAATGGAGGAGTATCTATGAATTTTAAAATGATTCATGAGAACTATAATGTCTATGATCTGCAAAAATCACTGGATTTTTATGAAAAAGCTTTAGGGCTGAAAGAAAAACGCAGGAAAGAAGCCGCAGACGGTTCTTTTATAATTGTCTACGTCGCAAATGACAGATCTGATTTTGAACTGGAACTGACATGGATGCGTGATATGGACAGGCCGTATAATCTTGGGGATTGCGAATTTCATCTGGCATTTCGGACAGATGACTACGAGGCTGCTCATGCGCTTCATAAAGAAATGGGATGTATCTGTTATGAGAATCCGGAAATGGGGATTTACTTTATACAAGACCCAGATGGATACTGGCTGGAAATTCTTCCATAGGAGCTGCCGTCTGTTTGACGGCATCCATTGGAATTTATTCAGAGGGCATGAAACAGAAAACGCCTTAGAATGGACGGGACGACTCATTAACATAAGAACTTGTGCGAGGGAGATTGCGAACAGGGAATCATTTACGCATAGGCAACAGGCGGCAGAGGGTAAAAGCTCTGCTGTTTTTTTGATTTAATCATGCAATAGGCTCATTTATCGGGAATACGATAAAAACAATTTTTGTATGATTCGGACAGTAGTCGTTAAAAATGATTGGAATCATTATTCTTTGTGTAGTTGTTTTTGTTGTGATTCTGTTTGTATGCTTGACAAAAATGTCTGCACTTACAAAAGTGGACCTATGTCAATGCTTTGGACAAAAAAGTCGAAAGATTATGCTGCTTTTTTAAGTTCCTCATCCTCCTTATGCTGTGGTGTTATGTAACCAATCGCACTGTGTATTCTTTTTCGGTTATGCCAGCTTTCTATGTATTCAAAGATTGCTCTGCCGGTTTCCTTTGAGATGGTCAAGCTTTTTTGTAACACATACAAGGAAAAGTTTTGACATAAATCATACCTGCATTCTCTTTTCAAATGGTGTCATATATCCATTTGATGAATGTGGACGGATATGATTGTAGTAGACATATACATAATCCATAGTTGCATTATTTAGTTCCTCGTCTGATGAAAAACGGTGTTTGCTTATGAATTCTGCTTTGAATGTCCCATGTATCCTGCTTTTTTGTCCTTTCTGTAATTATAATAGGCATTTGGGCAGATGTCTATCCGGTGCAGAAGCCAGCGGACGCCGAACTCCTGCTTATGCCCGTCAATAAACTGGTACTGTTCTAATCGATTTCCTTTGCGAAGAATGCGGCTGCTTTTTTAAGAATGCAGTTTCCTTCATATTCATTTCTTATCTGTCCTCTTTTCATTGTTTTTTGAAAGCGTTTCAATCAGTTTGCCAATTCCCATATGTTTTGCGTTATAATGTTTTATGTGAAAATGTATGGTTTTCAGTTGACACCTAATCGTAAAATCTATCTTGTTTGAGGAAAGAGAGATATATTATTCTTTGCATGGAATGACACAAAACACGCAAGAAAAAATGAAAGTCAGCTTATTGTTATTCTGAACGACCAAAATAATATAGCGAAAGGTGTTGAGGATGCATTTTTGAATTATGAAGCAAAAGTTATTCGATGGAGTGAACGAAACAAGGAAGATAATATCGCTTTACTTTCTGCATAATATTCAAGATGGTTTCGTAAAAAAATTTAGGGAATAAGCTATGTAATGAAATAATTATAATTTTTTGTTCCAAAATATTTAAAAAGATGGGGAAATTATTATTTCTTCCCATCTTTTTTGCACCTTGTATGGCAGTTGCCTTATCATCAGTTTGTTGATACTGTTTTATGAGTAGCTTTCATACAGTAGAAGTATTCACGCACCTATTCTTATGCGATGGCTTTTGAGAAATGAAGGGGGAAGGGGTTTTGTACATCGACCCTCAAAAATGGCGTTCTATTGCGTAACAGAAAAGCAGAGAACCGACCGCTAATAAAAATGATATGTTCTCTGCTCTTACTTGCACCCTGTTTGTCAGTGTTGATGATAAGTTAGTTTCTATACTTCCTTATTACCGTAAAATCAAGGATAAAAGCTTCTTTTATGAGGCTGTCAAGCACCAATGGTTGTCTAGACGCCGCCTATAGGCGGAACCGGGAAATGCCCCAGAGGGGCCTGCTCATACCACCGGCTGAGCCGGTGGTCATGGCATATCCTCGTGATTTTTAAAGAATGTATTTGGTGAAAATCTCTATATTTGTTGTTGTAATGCGACGCGTTTTGTGCTATTCTATCAGTATTTAAAACAATTAGTTTGAAAGCAGCTTAAAATTCGACAAAAAGGGGGATGAAAATGAAATATTTTTTAGACAGCGCTAAGATGGATGAGATCAAATACGCATATGAGACGTTTGGGATCGATGGAATTACT
This sequence comes from uncultured Eubacterium sp., assembly GCA_947385875.1. Classification (GTDB taxonomy): domain Bacteria; phylum Bacillota; class Clostridia; order Lachnospirales; family Lachnospiraceae; genus Eubacterium_J. The sequence goes on from CANDMV010000093.1 coordinate 9,007, forward strand.
ACGAATCCGAGGCATATTATGCTAAGCGGAAAGCCTTTTATGACAGCGATTACCGACATTGCTGAATGGATTTCGGCGCAAGGGTTAGCAGGATGTGAAGTATTTCCGGTGTCTGTAGAAATCAATCCGCATATCGTGGCAGCAGACGAGATGATTGAGGAAGCAAAAAAGATTGCGGCGATAAGCCCGAATTTTGTAATTAAGATTCCGGCTACTCAGGATGGCGTGACAGCAGCCAGAAAGCTCGAAAAAATGGGAATCCGTACAAATGTGACTTTGATTTTTTCGGCAGCGCAGGCGATTCTTCCGGCGAAAAACGGTTCTAAATTTGTGTCCCCGTTTATCGGATGGAAAGAGGCAAATGGAGAGGACTGCAGGGAATATATTCAAAATATCGTTCAGATCTATAAAAATTATGGTTTTTATGGTAAGACTGAAATAATCTGTGCGGCAGTCCGCACGCCGAAGCAGATTGTAGACTGTGCTGTTGCAGGGGCTGATATTGTGACGACAGGACTTGATATTTATAAAGATAGTATGAAACATGCTTATACGACACAGGGAATCGGTACTTTTACAGATGCGTGGGATCATACTTCAACAGAATAGAGGCTGTTATTCAGGGGATGTTTGTGCTGCGAAATTATCCGCATCCTTGAAATAATGGCTATTGCAATCTCTCTGGCTTTAGATGGAGGGTTAAGGCAGCTGAAAGTATCGGTCTGTGATATATTTATGGCATGGAAATCAAAAATACTAAAATGGTAAAGAATTGTGCGGATGTATATTTAGAAAAGACAGTAGCTGTAAATAGTATGGAATCGAAGGATAGCGGATTGTGCAGATGTATATTTAGAAAAGACAGTGTTCATGCAGATATCATAGGATATGTGCCAGAAGAAGGAGCGGAGTATGAAGCATATTTATCTGAATTTGAAGCGTTTTGATGTGCCGACAGAGCTGGGAGGGGTGAACCGTCTGGCTCCGATGCATGAATGGGGGGCTTTTATTGTATCAAGCACGCAGGATGGATTAAAAAAATATGATCCTGCAGAGGTAGAATTTATCCAGTTTCTGCCGGAAGCTCATCTGCTGGGGGCTGCGTCGGCGAGAACCCCGGATAGTCCGATTCAGCTAGGCAGCCAGGGCGTATATCGTGAGAATACGGCTCCTGGAGGCAACTTTGGGGCATTTACGACGAACAGGCCGGCAGCTGCTGTAAAAGCTCTTGGGTGTGAGGCGGCATTGATCGGCCATTGTGAGGAGCGGAATGATAAAAAAGGCATTTTGGCGCAGGCGGGTGTAGAGAATGCGTCGGCAGTGAACCAGCTTTTGAATCAGGAAATTAAATGCGCTGTAAAAGCTGGGCTGAAAGCAGTATACTGCATTGGAGAGACTGACAAAGAGCAGCCTGAGTGGGAGAAAGTGCTGGACGCGCAGCTGGAAGAAGGACTTGCAGACATCGAGCCGGAGGAAAAGAAAAGTATCGTGATCGCCTATGAGCCGGTCTGGAGCATTGGACCGGGAAAAGTGCCGGCAGACAAGGATTATATCACTAAGATCGCGCGGTTTGTAAAAGAAAAAACAGATGGTATGGATGTTGTATATGGAGGAGGATTAAAGACGGATAATGCAGGAATGCTTGCATCGATTTCAGAGATTGACGGAGGACTAATCGCGCTGACCCGCTTTCAGGGTGAAATTGGTTTCTATCCAGAAGAATATCTGGAAATTATTCGGCTATACCTTGAAAATGCATGAAAATATTGTTATGAATAATGGCGATTGTGCAGAAGACGGAAGAAAAAAATGAGGATCGTGCAGAAGGCTGAAGAAAAAAATGAGGATCGTCCAGAAGGCTGAAGAAGAAAATGAGGATCGTCCAGAAGATGGAAGAAGAAAATGAGGATCGTGCAGAAGACTGATTAAATTATTGATTGTATAAAGATTGATTAAAAAGGAATGAGCATAAAGACATAGATGACATTATTTCGCCTGTTCCATAAGAGTATGAAAGGAGATAGGTATGAGACTAGAGTTTGAATATGGTCATGGCAGAATGGGGGCGGTGCTGCCGGATTCTGCGGATGTATTTATTCCGGGCGAAACGGTTCCCGACCCAGAGTGTCTGCCGCAGGATTGGGACAGTCTGTATCAGGCAACGCTTGAGAGCATCCGTAATCCGATTGGAATGCCGCCGCTTGCGGAGATTGCAAAGGCAGGAGACAGCGTAGTGATTGTGATACCGGATATTGTAAAGGGCGGAAACCAGCCGACATCTCATAGAAAGGTGGCGATAAGGGCATGTCTGGATGAGCTGTACCGTGCCGGAGTGGAGAAAAAGGATGTGCTGCTGCTGTTTTCTAACGGGCTTCATCCGCGGGCGACAGCAGCTGAGATGCGTACGATTCTAGGAGAAGAGCTGTTTGGCGAATTCTATTACAGCGGACAGATCACAAGCCATGACAGTGAGGATTACGAGCATTTAGAAGATCTGGGCTATACAGAGGATGGCGACCATGTCATCATGAACAAATATGTCTATGACGCTGATGTAGCGGTTTTGATCGGACATACACAGGGAAATCCTTATGGAGGATATTCCGGCGGCTATAAGCATTGTGCGACCGGCATCAGCCACTGGCGCAGTATTGCGGCACATCATGTGCCGGAAGTCATGCATAAGGCGGATTTTGTGCCGGTATCTACGAGCAGCGTGATGCGTGGCAAGTTTGACCGTCAGGGAATGCTGATGGAAGAAAAAATGGGCAAGAAGTTTTTCTGCTGTGATGCGGTGCTGGATACATACTCCAGACAGATCGAGATCAATTCCGGCTATGCGGCAGACATGCAGCCAATCAGCTGGAAGATGGCGGACAAGCGTACTTATGTGCACTGGGCAGAGAAAAAGTATGATATTGTTGTATTTGGAATGCCTACAAATTTTCACTACGGAGACGGTATGGGTACCAATCCGATTCAGATGATGCAGGCGCTTTCTGCGCAGGTGATCCGGCATAAGCGGGTGCTGAGCGACCATTGCGTCTTTATCGTGCCTAGTATCTGTGATGGATGGTTTCATGAGGAAAGATGGCCGTATTTACGGGAATTGTATGAGATGTTCCAGCATGATTCGATGAATATTCTGCCGGATATGAACCGTTATGGAGAATATTTCGCTACAAATGAGGGGTATATTCGTAAGTATCGGTTTGCAAATGCTTTTCATCCATTTCACGGCTTTTCCATGATGAGCTGCGGTCATCTGGCAGAGGAGCATACGAGTGCGATTTATATCGTGGGAGCGCGTGAGCCGGGGATTGCAAGGAGCATGGGATTAAAGACCAGAGCGACGGTCGAAGAAGCGCTGCAGGACGCAATGAAGAAATATACAGGGCCGAATCCGAATATTTTGGCGTTGCCTAGGACTTTTACGACAGCAGCGGTTCATCTGTGTATGAAAGATCCGTCGCAGAACAGTCATGCCAGAGATGGGCAGGGACATCCATGCTGCGGCTGAGACATAAAAGGTCTGGCAGAAACGGGCATAGGCAGATTATAAAGGTTTCACAGAAACGGACATAGGCAAAGACTGCAGAAGCCTGCAGAAACAAAACGAAGATAGGCAAAGATTACAAATTCTGCAGAAATAAACGGTCGTAGTGAAAGACTATAAGAGCATTCATGCTGTGTCCAATTCTGCAGAAGAACGAAAAACATTTGAAAGTGGTATGTATGTTCTGGCGGTAAAAAGATAGAGGGAAGGTGCGACATGGACGATAAAAATAAAAAAAAGAAAAAAGCTGTGATCAACGATAAAGTCTGGCTGCTGATTTCATTTTGTACAGCTATGCTGGTCTGGTGGCTGCTTTCTATAGGAGAGACTTCCGGCAGTAGCTTTCCATTTGCAGATAAGGTAGTGCCTGCGGTCGGTACGATGATTGAAAGAGGAGCGTTCTGGAAAGACATTCGAAGCAGCCTGTTCTGTGTAGCGGCAGGCTTTGGGTTGGGATTTATTACATCGCTTCCGATAGCGTTTTTAATGGCATGGTATCAGCCGGTACAGAAGATTATTGAGCCTTGGATTAATTTTATTCGAAATATCCCTGCTCTTGGATATGCGCCCCTGTTGGTGCTGATGTTTGGAGTCGGACAGAAGCCGGCTGTGATACTGATCTGGATCTGTACATTTATGACTATGAGCATTACGATTTATCAGGGAATTAAAAATATTGACGTTACTTTAATCAAGGCAGCCAGAGTGCTTGGCGCCAATGATTTTGATATTTTTCTAAAGATTATTTGTCCTGCTACGGTGCCGTTTATCATTACGGCAGTAAGGCTCGGACTTGGAGCAGCGCTGACGACACTTTTGGCAGCAGAATCAACCGGTGCACAGGCAGGTATTGGAATGCGCATCCGCTCATTGTCGAACTCTTTTGAGTCTGCGCCGATGCTGATGTACATTATACTGCTGGGGATTATAGGGTTGATCCTGGTAAAGATTGTTGACATTATTGAAAGGAAATTAACGGGATGGCAGGAGACGATAGGCTGATAAAATTAAAAATAGACAACGTGTATAAGGAATATCAGGGTCGAAACGGCAAAACAGTAGCTTTAAACGGCGTTAATCTGGACATTATGGAGAATGAGTTTATCTGTGTCGTAGGGCCGTCCGGCTGTGGAAAGTCTACACTTTTAAATATTATCGCAGGGCTTTTGGAGCCTACCGGCGGAGCAGTCTATCTGGACGGAAAGCAGATCGAAGGCACTGGTGTAGAGCGGGGCGTTGTATTTCAGCAGTATGCGTTGTTTCCGTGGAGAACAGTACTGAAAAATGTAATGTTTGGGCTGGAGATGAAAAAGGCGCCGAAGGATAAGGCGAAGCAGACTGCGTTAAAGTATATTGAGGCAGTCGGATTAAAAGGATTTGAGAATTCTTATCCAAAGGAATTATCAGGCGGTATGAAGCAGCGTGTGGCGATTGCGCGTGCGTATGCGGCAAACCCGGAAGTACTGCTGCTGGACGAGCCGTTCGGGGCATTGGATGCCCAGACTCGTGTACAGCTGCAGACAGAGCTTTTGAATACATGGGAACAGGAGAAAAAGACCTGTTTTTTCATTACGCATGATGTAGACGAGGCGATTATTTTAGCGCAGAGAGTCATTATCATGAGCGCCAGACCGGGACGGATTAAGAGGATTGTAGGGATTGACATCCCTTACCCAAGGACACAGGAGACAAAATCAGACCCTCATTTTCTGGAACTGAAGGCCGAGATCTGGAATGAAGTATATCAGGAATTTTTGGAAGTAAGGAAATGATGATGTGCTTAGCTGTGAAGCAGACAAATAAATTTGATAGGCCAGATGCTGAGCAGTTACAATATATTATTTAAGGAGGAAATCTATATGAAGATGAAAAAATTAAGTGCGCTGCTGCTTGCAGCTGTGATGGCTTTCACAATGACGGCATGTGGAAGTGCGGGTGACGACTCTTCCGCAGGCGGGAATGCCGGGGATACCAAGACGGAGGATACGTCTGGTGATGATGCATCCACAGGCGGTGATGAGGCGGATACGTCCGGCGATGATGCGTCTGCAGACGCCAGTGCAGGAGAAGACAGTGGAGAGGCTGATTCTGGCGAGGTGCTGGAGCTGAATGTGGCTTATATGCCGAACTATGCTTCTCTCTGGTCAGTGCTGACAGGCATGGATCAGGGGTATTTTGAAGAAGAAGGACTGAGCATTAAGCTCTGGGAGTTTGCGGACGGCCCATCTGAGATCGCTGCGATGGAGGGCGGCAGTATTGATCTGGCATATATCGGACATGGCGCGCACAGGCTGTGTATTAATGGACAGGCTTCGATTTTCGCGCCAAGCTCTGTACACAGTACAGATAAGATCATTGTACTGACTTCTCATGGGTTGGAATCTGTGAATGACCTGAAAGGTAAAAAAATTGCTTACAGTGCAGGCTCTTCCTCTGAGACAGCGTTAAATGGCGCGTTGGCTGTAGCAGGGCTGACTATGGATGATATTGAAGCATATGAGATGGATGCTACTAATATGGTGGCTGCGATGAACTCCGGTTCTGTAGATGCCTGCACAGCGTGGAATCCGTACAGCAATCAGATTCTGGAAAACAATGAAGACGCAGTAGAGCTGGAGTTTGCAACAGATTCTGTGAATCTGTCAAGCTGGATTTGTATGCCGGACTATGCGAAAGAAAACAGAGACGTATTAGTACGTTTCAGCCGTGCTCTTTATAAAGCAATGGCGTATGCTTCACAGGAAGATAATTGGGACTATGCAGTCGGACTCTATGCAAAGCAGTGTGCTAAGGATAAAGAAGCATGTCAGGTAGAGACAGGCGATGCAACATGGTTTAGTTCTGATGATGTGAAGAACGGCATTGCAGATAATACGATGCAGGATTATTATACGAAGCAGCAGGAAATGTTTCTTGAGAGCGGCGATGTAGAAAGTGAAGTTCCATTAGAAGATTATATTCTGTTTGATGTTATGGAAGAGGCATTGGGCAGCTGACATATATAGTGAAAGATTCGAATATGGATAGTATTGATTGATAGTCAATAGTAAGATGCACTGATCATTGCTTTTTGGTATTCATTTTATAGTTCATATATTGTATGATGTATAAGAGGAATAGGCCTTGTGGAGCGGCTTTGCTGTTTGTTCTGCAGGGCCTGTTTTTCTTTTTGTGAGGCAGAGACTGTATCATAGGAAGGTGCTGGGTATGAAGATTACATTTTTAGACAGTGCGTCAAAAACGGCTGCGTTTGCGGCGGAAGAGCTGGAGAGTTATTTAAAAAGGATGCTGGATGAGCTGCCGGATGATGGATGGGAAATACAGCTGCTTGTAGACAGCATAGGTTTTAGCGCTAGCTGTAACAGGTCTGGGGTTAGGCGCGAAAGCGGAGAAGAAATTGTTATGACAGCTGAGAGAGGAAGCCGTGTCAGCAGTGACAGCTTTGCAGCTGAGAAAGGAAGCCGTGTCAGCAGTGACAGCCGAACGGCAGAATACGGAAGCTGTGCAGAGAATGACAGTTATAGGGTTCAGATTGGAAAACATAGCGGAAGGATTACTGGCAGTAACGAACGGAGTGTTCTTCTGGCAGTCTATAATTATCTGCATAAGCTTGGTTGCCGCTTTCTTATACCAAAGAAGGAATATGAAATTATACCGGTTATCTCAAAAGAACGATTATCTGCGGATTATGAAAGATGCGCGTCATTTCGGCACCGTGGTGTGTGCATCGAAGGCGCGGATTCTCTCGAAAATATACTGGATTATATAGAATGGCTGCCGAAAGCAGGCTTTAACAGCTTTTTTCTTCAATTCAAAACGCCATATGCTTTTTTGGCACGCTGGTATAAGCATTTGAATAATCCATATGTCGAGGCTTCGCCGTATACTCCGGAGGATGCCAAACAAGATCTGGCGCTTATTGAGCGGGAAGCAAAAAAACGCGGGCTGCTGCTGCATGAGGCAGGACATGGATGGACAGGAGAGGTGCTGGGCTATCAGACTCTGTCATGGGATGTCATGGGGCAAAAGGAGCAGAAAGAGGAAGATCATCCAAAGCACTGGATGGCTCTGACTGACGGAAAAAGACAGCTGTTTCGGTTCTTCCTGCTTTTGAAAGAAACCATATCACGCTTCCGATTGGATTATCAGAGAATATGGCTTTTTTGAAAGGCTGGCAGGCCGTGTTTGCAGGAGATGGTTTTTTTTATGATTATCCGCTGGGGAGAGCTCATTATGGGGATTTTGGATATGTGCATATCGCAGAGCTCATTCATTCGGAGATTCAAAAGCTGCATCAGATGGGGCTGCATGGTTATATCAGCTGTCAGGAGCTTCGGGCGGCATTTCCTAATGCACTGCCGGATTATATGATGGGACATGTGCTTTTTGATAAAGAGACCTGTGCAAAAGAGCTTATCAATGAATACTTTCAAGCATGTTATGGGTCGGAATGGGAAGAGATCAGGACTTATCTGGAAAAATTATCGAAGATGTGCTGCTGTGATTATGTAAACGGTAAAGGCGGCCGCAGAAATGCTGATGTTGCAGAACGCATGGAACATGTCAGAGTGCTTTGCATGGAATATACAGATTTGATTGGGAATCATAGAATGGCAGATGGCAGATGGGAATCAATTTATTGGGAGGTACTGGATTATCATAGAAAATATGTTATACTATTCTCAGAGGCTTTAAAGCATTTTGCCAGAGGTGAGAACAGTCAGGCAGACTGTGAGTGGGGGAAATTGAGAGATTTTATCTGTAAAAATGAGATCGGAAGAGCGTCGTGTAGGGAAAGAGTGTGTGAATATGTGT
>CANDMV010000094.1 GCA_947385875.1 uncultured Eubacterium sp.
CATATCATGCCCTGTGGGTACATCTCACAGAAAGCATTTTTCAAACACGCTCTAAGGCCGGAAGCTAAAGGTGCCGCGGCCATACGGTGTCACAGCGTAAAAGCAGAATGATTAGGGATTCTTATCATTCTGGAAAAGTCACAGGAAGATGGTCCCGCTCCTCTCACCCGGCGTCCGGCTGTCCACAAATGTAACACCTTATCTGAACTGTTGCCGGGGTCTCACCGTGAGACTCCTTTTTGTCATGTCGAATACATGAAAGTCGGAAGCTGTTTTAGTATAATGATTGAAAAATTTATATTTAGGATGGAAGCTGTATGAAGAGTTTACAAAGGCTGGCAGGACTCTCGATCCTGCTGATTCTTGTTTCAATGGCAGCTGCTCCGGTTCAGTTTTATAATGAAGGAGAAAAGGAGCCGATTCTGCATGGAGTAGAATATTTACTGAATGAAGGCTATGCTATGTGATGGAAAAATGACACATGAAATGATACGGGCTGATGATGACTTAAAAGATCTTCCGGTTGTATTTTTGACGGCTGTTAATACGGATGAGACATATTACAAAAATAAATGTGCATATTGCACAATAAATCAAAGAAAAAGCGAAAAAAAACGTCAAATCAACAACTGCCTTTGCCTTTTGATTGACTTTTGTTGAGAAAAGTGTATAATGGCATTATACGTAATGGTAAAAAATTGGAAGGCGGGTTAGTTTATGAAAGAACAGAAAGATTCTAAGGTACAAAGTAAAGAGCAAAATAAGGAACTAAAGACAAAAGGATTTCGCAGTCTTACGGCTATGCTGATCTCTATTATATTTATTATGGTTTCCATTCCAACAATCGGGCTTGCTTTTTTAGGCATTCATTATTTGAAGGAGTCTATGAATGAGTCTGCCGAATTATACGAAGGGGCTATGACAGACGGCTATCAGATGGAAATCAAATCACAGGTGCAGGGAGCACTGGCAGTCGTACAGAGCTGTTATGAGCTCAGTCAGAACGGCGAGATCTCGGAAGAAGAGGCTAAGAAAATGGCGACTGAGACACTGCGTGCTATGCGTTATCGGGATGATGGTTCAGGATATATCTGGATTGACGGGACAGATTATATGCTGGTCATGCATCCGATTCTGACAGAGCAGGAGGGTACCAACCGGTATGACCTGACAGATCAAAATGGCGTGAAGGTCACGCAGAGTGTTGTAGCTGCGGCAGAAGCAGGCGGCGGATACAACGAGTTCTATTTTACAAAATCTGATGGCGTGACGGTAGCTCCTAAGATCGCTTATTCCGAGATGTTTGAGCCTTGGGGATGGGCGGTTGCTACAGGAAATTATGTAGATGAAATGAATGAAAAGTTTGACAGCATGAAGGTACATATTCAGGAAGAATTTTCCAAGATGCTTAAGATCTATGGTGTTTCAGCGATTGTGATGCTGGTTGCGGCATTAGTCATATCTGCGGTCGCAGGAATGAAAATAGCGAAAGGCATTAAAATGGTAGAGGGCAATCTGGGACAGGCGGCTATGGGAGATTTAAGCTTTACAGTCGAGCCGGTACTGCTGCGAAGAGCAGATGAAATCGGACAGATGGCACGTTCACTGGAGAATGTAAGGCAGTCGCTGGCAGGTATGTTAGGAAGTGTGATTCATACCGGAGAATCATTAAATCAGAGCAGTGAAAAGTTCAGCCAGAAATTTGAATATATATCAGAGAGTATTCGAAATACGAATAAGGCAATTGATGATCTGGCACAGGGTGCTACGAATCAAGCGAGTGAGACAGAGACTGTAAATGACAAGATTATAGAACTGGGCAATGTCATTGAAATAGAGAAGAATGATGTCAATAAGTTAGAAGAAACGGTATCTTCTATGACCAAGCATACTTCAAGAGCTTCTGAAAGCATCAAAGAACTGGAGCAGATCACGAAGCTGACGATTGAAACAATCGATATAGTATCTGAGCAGACAAATAAAAATAACGATTCTGCTGCCAATATTAATAAAGCAGTCGAAATTATCAAAGGTCTGGCAGCCCAGACAAACCTGCTTTCATTGAATGCCAGTATAGAAGCAGCCAGAGCTGGAGAGGCCGGCAGAGGGTTTGCTGTTGTAGCAGAAGAAATCAGAAGCCTTTCCGAAGAATCTTCCGGCAATGCACAGGAGATCGAAGGCATCGTCAAGGAATTGGTCAACAATGTCGAGATTTCTGTCAGCAAGATGCAGGAAGTAACCAATAATGTACAAAAACAGCAGGAGCGTTTAAATGATACGAGGGATGCATTTACAAGCTTGAATAATGAAGTGTCTATGGTAGAAGAGGTCACGAAAGAGATCGGCGGACAGACTGAGATTCTGAATTCGTTAAAGCAGATCGTTACAGATTCTGTTAATAATCTGGCCAGCGTGGTAGAAGAAAATGCGGCATCTACAGAAGAGACAAGCGCCAGCATGACGCTTCTATCTCAGACAATCGGAGAATGTGCAGAAGATACTCAGGGCTTAGTGGAATTAAGCCACAGGCAGAACGAAGAGGCAGGCAGATTCCAGCTGTAATAATGTCACGATAGATGGGGTGAAAACAAGGATGCCGCACTGAGGACAACTTATACATAAACAATATTTTTTCAAAAACGGGATGCTGCGTGGAGGATAATTTATACATATAAGGTCTGATTTAATAAAGTTCTGCTTTATATTGTATTTTATACTTAATGCTGCATCCCTTTCTTGTGTATCTAATTCATCTAAATCTACGTCAGTAATTTTTATTTACCCAGATACGATGAGAGTGCCAGACGGTGTATTGTTTACAGAATATAAAAAGAGAATATAGTCAGCGCAGCATACACACTGGGAGCAGGGGACTATGATTTTGACAGCTATGCAGTGACAGTTCGGAAAGAAGCAGAAGTATTTGCATGTAACAGTTCAGCCCAGTACTTTGCATTTACTGCAAAGTACGTAAGAACATGTAAATTATGCCAAGAGGGAATCGGCCCGGTCTGCCAAAATGTAACACCTTATTTGAACTGCTGCGTATAATTAATAAAGGCGAACACTGTTTTATTTGGTTGTTGTTCAATCTTATTTGCCCGTTTATGATTAAAAATTAGGAGCGTTTGCAGCATGGATCCTGAATTCACACGGTTAGTTTTTGGCAGAAATGTAAAAAAAATCCAGAACAGAGAAATTAATTGACATTATCCTTAAAAAAGGTTACCATTATGATGAAGAAATACGAAATAGAAAAAACTTTGAGGCAGTAACTATGAATAAGCAGCAGATATTAATTGTTGATGATGAAGCGATCAATCGAGAAATACTCAAAACAATGTTTGATGAATATGACAAGCTGGAGGCAGAAAATGGCAGGGAGGCAGTTGCAAAGATCGCAGGCAACCGTAATCTGGTATTGATACTGCTTGATATTTCCATGCCTGTGATGACGGGCTTTGACGTGCTCGAATATATGCATGATCATGAGCTGTTGGATCGGATACCAGTGATACTGATTACGGGAGAGACTGTCATTGACAGTGAAGACAGAGCATATACATACGGTGTTGCAGATGTAATACATAAGCCGTTTTATCCGCATATTGTGAAAAAAAGAAGTCAGAATATTATTGAACTGTACCAGAATAAACTGGATATGGAAAAGCGCCTAAAGCAGCAGGAAGAAGAAATCCGGGCGCAGGAAAAAGAAATACGTGAAAATAATGAGGTGATGCTTGAGGCGCTCAGCTCGATTGTAGAGTCCAGAAGCCTTGAGACGGGAGAGCATACAAGACGTATTAAGAAGTTTACGGGAGTAATGCTTGATTACCTGTTGGAGTATTTTCCGGGATACGGCCTTACTAAAAAGCAGGCTGACCTGATAGCGGAAGCCTCCGTCCTGCATGATATAGGTAAAATCGGCATACCAGATACGATACTTTTAAAGCCTGGACGTCTGACATCTGAAGAATTTGAGATTATGAAGGCGCATACTACGATAGGATGCGAGATACTCGAAAAGTCTTATCGGAGAAAAGACAGTGAGTTTTATCGTTATTGTTATGAGATCTGCCGTCACCACCATGAACGCTGGGATGGGAGCGGTTATCCTGATCATTTGGCGGGAAACGAGATTCCAATCAGTGCACAGATTGTTGCCGTTGCTGACGTATATGATGCATTGGTAAGTCCAAGGGTATACAAAAAAGCATTTGATAAAGACAGGGCTTTTGATATGATTATGAATGGAGAGTGCGGTCAGTTCTCTTCAGATGTGCTGAAATGTTTTGGGCTTGCAAAAGAAGATTTTTTTAATTGTGATTGTGAAGTAATAAAGATCTTAAAATTTGTATGATTGAAACAAATGCAGGCGGCAAAGAAGTCCTATTTCTTGCTGCCTTTGTTTCGTATGTCTAGGAGGGATATATTATGAAACAAGCAGAAGAGCCATCCAGCCGGCCGTTTTTAGATTCTGTGTTTGAAGACTTCTATTCGGTAGAAAAAGCATTAGAAATGGTCTTGATTTTTGACCGGGACGGGATGATTTCGTATATTAACGCTGCTGCAAAAAAGAAGCTGGAATTTGGAGATGAGCTGATAGGAAAGCAGATCAGCGTTGTATTTCCAAATACGTTCAAAGAATCACAGGGAGGCTTTGAGACGGATTTTCAGTTTGGGGATGAACCGCAAAAAATTGTGGCGTACCGTAAAAACCTCACCTGTTTTCCGGTAGAGGCACGTATTTTGTGCTGTGACCGTGAATGCAGGCTGTACATATGCTTTGCCAATGATATATTGGAAAAAGAGTTTTTAGGCAGGGAAGTAGAGCAGGTACGTCAGGAAGCACAGCAGGCGTTAAAAGTAAAATCAGAGTTTGTGGCAAATGTAACGCATGAGCTGCGTACTCCGGCAAACGGGATCTTAGGAAATGTCAAGGAGCTGTTTGATTTTGTGACCGACGAGCGGACACTTCGTTCACTCCGGCTGATTGAACGCTGCTGTGAAGATATGCATAAAATAATTAATAATATATTAGATTTTTCAAAGCTGGAAGCAGGAAAATTTACACTGGAGCCGCGCAGGTTTCATTTTCGGAATATGCTTGATTATGTAAAGTCGCAGCACAGCAATAAGATTACAGAAAAAGGACTGGGCTTTTTTATGACGGTATCTCCTCAGGTACCGGAATATGTCATAGGGGATGAGCTGCGTGTCGTCCAGATTTTAAATAATCTGCTGTCCAATGCCCTTAAGTTTACGACAGTGGGAAAAATTACGCTTGAAGTCGTGAGGACTGCGCGGGTTAACGATAAAATTGAACTGTTTTTTATTGTAAAAGATACTGGTATTGGAATTGACAAGGCTGATAAGGATAAATTATTTCAGAGTTTTTCACAGGTTGATGCTTCGATATCCAGAAAATACGGCGGTACGGGCCTGGGACTGAATATTTGTAAGCAGCTCGTAGAATTGATGGGCGGCAGGATTGAAGTGGAAGGGGAAAAAAATAAGGGCAGCACGTTTTCATTTTCGATCTGGCTTGGCATCAGTAAAGAAGATGAGAGTGATCTGGCACAGTCAGACGAGATCAAACCGGGTATGTATACATCTTCAGCTGATGCCTTTTCGGAAGAAGGCGATGAGTACGATCATATCAAGGAATACGGTACTCCGGAAAATCTGGAGAATTTAAAACGAAATATGTCGAAGCTGATCTTATGCGTGGAAATGGAGAACTGGGAAAAAGCTGAAATGTTTATGGAGACAATCCGCCAGCTGACAGAAGGAGCTCCGCGAGAAATCAGCCGCGAAATCTTAAGACTAAAAATGGCCGTTCAGAAGGAAAATTATGATAAGACGGCTGACCAGTATAAAAAGCTGGAGACTCTGCTGGCAGAGGGAGTATCCGGGTAGTCTTATACGCACGAGCGATAAAATTTTCCATATAGCTTCCGGTATTGATGCTCGTGAGCTGGTGTTGCTGGCATATTTTATAGCTCGTCAGTAATATTTCTTAAGGGAATGAAGAAAGCAGGTGAATGCGTGATGTTGTATAACGATAAAGATACAAAGGGAGCCAAGATTCTAATCGTAGATGATGTAGAGATCAACAGGCTGGTCCTTGAGGAGATTGTAAGTAATATGGGCTGTGAGCCGATCTTAGCTGAAGATGGCAGTCAGGCACTGGAATTAGCAAAAAAGCAGAATCTGCAGCTTATTTTGACAGATATTTCTATGCCGGGCATGGACGGCTATGAACTGTGCAGAATCTTAAAAGCAGATAAAAAGACCAGAGATATACCGATTATCTTTATATCAGCCTATAACGAACCCGAAGATATTGTAGACGGATTAAAGCTCGGCGGTGAGGATTACATTACAAAGCCGTTTATCACTGAGGTTGTACAGGCGCGTGTGGCAGTACATCTACATTTGTATGCGGCTAAAAATGAACTGCTGGAGATGAACCGAAGGCTTCAGATTTCTGTCGATGCACAGTTAAAGCAGATGGAGCAGGAAAAAAAGAATATACTGTATGCGCTGGCAGATATTGCGGCAAAAAATTCCGGCTGTGAGCCGGGGCATGTAGAGCGGCTTAGGCATAACTGCAGGATTCTGGCGCAGGGAATGCAGCTGTCGCCTTCGTTTGAAGATCAGATTTCAGATGCTTATATCGATACGATTGAAATAGCCGCTGCTTTGTGTGATATTGGAAATATAGGAATACCGAAAGAACTGCTGCGTAAGGAAAGCGGCCTGACAGAAGAAGAGACAGAAATTATACATAATCATGCCGAGATCGGGGCAAAGCTGTTAAGCGACCTGCATGTCAACAGTGATTATAATGATTTTCTGAGCATATCCATTGATATATCCCGTTATCACCATGAGAACTGGGACGGCAGCGGATATCCGAAAGGGTTGAAAGGAGCGCAGATTCCGGTCGCAGCCCAGATTGTTTCAGTGATGGAAGCGTACTGTACATTGACCGGAGAGAAAAAGCACAGCAGGGAAGAAGCGTTGGAAATCATGGGCAGAGAATCCGGGGTGAAGTTCAGTCCGGTAATCTATGATATATGCTGCAAGATTTCGCGTCAGTTAAGCTGATGTATATAGATCTGCATCGCTTTGCGATGGGAATTTCATAGTAAGTTAAGCGGGATTTAATATGACCGAAATTTTTATATCTGCGAACGAAAAGTTTTCCATTCATTGGCGTTCCTTTGGCAAATCATATTGTTCGTGAGTATAATATTTGTGACTGGAGGAATTAAGGGTGATCACAGATGAAGAGTTTCGAAGGATTTCTACATATATGAAAGGCCGCTATGGTATAGATTTAAGCCAGAAAAAAGTAATTATTAATGGCAGGCTGGAAAATTACATTAAAACCAACGGCTTTAGATCCTTCAACGACTTTATGAATGCTGTAGAAGATGATAAAACAGGCAGACAGGAAAAAATGCTTGTAAACTTATTGACAACAAATCATACTTATTTTATGAGAGAATTTGAGCACTTTGATTTTCTGCGCAAGGAAGTGCTTCCATGGGTAAAAAATAAGGCAGCTCGTGACAGAGATGTGCGTATATGGTGCGGCGCTGCTTCTTCAGGTGAAGAACCTTATATGATCGCTATGGTATTGTCAGATTTTTTTGGCTTGGAACGGAGCCGGTGGGATTACCGGGTACTGGCAACAGATATCTCTACAAGAATTTTAAAACAGGCAATCGCAGGAGTCTATCGGTCAGAACAGCTGACGAGCGTGCCGGCGCATTGGAAAAGACAGTTTTTTAAATATGTATCAAACACCGGCGAGTATTGTGCGACAGATGAGCTGAAGAAAACTGTGATTTTCCGTCAGTTCAACCTGATGTCGCCATTTCCGTTTCGAAAAAAAATGCATGTGATCTTTTTACGTAATGTAATGATATATTTTGACGATAATACAAAGAGAGAGTTAATTCGTAAGGTTTACGATACTCTGCTGCCGGGAGGGTATCTGTTTATAGGGACTACGGAAACGATTGACAGGAGCGCTACGCCGCTTGAGATTGTTCAGCCGTCAATATTTAGAAAAAAGGAAGGATGATTCGCATATGCGATCGATTAGGGTTTTAGTAGTAGATGATTCGATTGTGTTCCGTGAGCTGTTAGTACAGAATTTGAACAGGGATCCTGCAATCACAGTTGTAGCGACAGCAAAAGACCCCTACGAAGCAAGGGATGCGATTCTGCGGCATAAGCCGGATGTCATGACTTTGGATATAGAGCTGCCGCGCATGAGCGGAATTGTATTTTTGCGAAAGCTGATGCCTCAGTATCCGCTTCCGGTCGTAGTCATCAGCGCATTGAGTGATAAGGTGTTCGACGCTCTGGATGCAGGCGCGGTGGATTTTGTAGCCAAACCGGCGATCAGAAACCGGACACAGCTGGAGGATTTTATCCGCAATGAGCTGCTTATAAAAATCAAGATTGCTTCTACTGCGAAAATAAGTAATATTAAAAAGAAAGTGCTTTTGGAAGACCCAGGAGGCCTTTCGGTGATAAAGAAGAATCTTGTGGTTGCGATTGGCGCATCTACAGGAGGAACGGAAGCGATTTTTGATGTCGTAAAGGGGTTCGGGCCGGATATTCCAGGTGTTGTCATCGTGCAGCATATGCCGCCGGGATTTACCGCGATGTATGCCAAAAGGCTGAATGACCAGTGCCGAGTCCGGGTGAAAGAGGCCCAGACCGGTGACAGAGTGCTTCCGGGCCATGTGCTGGTTGCCCCCGGAGGCGACCAGCACATGCGCATTGTAAATGTCAGCGGCTCTTATCAGGTGGAATGCCGGACAGGGCCGAGGGTAAATGGACACTGCCCGTCAGTCGATGTGCTGTTTGATTCTATGGCAAAGACTGTGAAAAATCATGCGGTGGGGATTATCCTGACCGGTATGGGCGGTGACGGGGCAAAGGGACTGCTCGCCATGCGCAAAGCAGGCGCAAGGACAATCGGGCAGGATGAATCTACTTGTGTTGTATATGGTATGCCGAAGGTGGCGTATGATATTGGAGCAGTGGAATACCAGGTTAAGCTGCCTGATATAGCTGCAAAGACATATGCATTATTAAATAATATGTAAAAGGAGTGTAAGTATGAAAATTCTATTAGCAGAAGACGATTTTGTTACAAGAAAGTTTATGAACAATTTTTTGTCGAAGTATGGCGAGTGCGACGTCACGGTTGACGGGATGGAAGCAGTGGATGCTTTTATGATGGCACTGGAGGATGACGAACCATATGATCTGGTGTGTCTCGATATTATGATGCCTGTCATGGATGGTTATCAGGCATTAGTGGCAATCCGTAAGCTGGAAAAAGAGAAAAATGTGCCGGAAGATAAAGCGGTAAAAGTAATTATGACAACAGCGCTGAATGAAGAAAGAAATGTTAAGATGGCGTTTGAATTAGGCTGTACGATCTATTCCGGCAAGCCGATCAATCAGGACAGATTTGAACAGGCTTTAAAGAAGCTGAATCTGATCTAATTCTTTTTTCAATCATCGTACATAATCATACAAGAATAATACAGAAAGGAGAAGATTATGGCTGAAGGATTTAACACGGAAGACATGCTGGATATGTATCTATTTGAGAATGGCCAGCTTCTTGAACAGCTTCAGGAAACCGTTCTGGAACAAAAAGATGCAGAATGCTTTGATGAAGACAGCATCAACGAAATTTTTCGAACGATGCATACGATCAAAGGGTCATCAGGCATTATGATGTTCGATAACATCACCGCTGTGTCACATAAGCTGGAAGATGTCTTCTTTTATCTGAGAGAATCTCATCCCGATAACGTGCCTCATCTGGAGCTGGTGGAGCATGTACTGCAGGTGGAGGATTTTATCTCAAATGAAATGGAAAAGATTCGAAATGGAGATCCGGTAGATGGTGATTCCAGCGAGATCTTAGCAGAATTGGACAAATTTTTAAGTAAAATAAAAGGTGATGGAGGGTCAGAAGCAGACAGTGCGAAAAAACCGGCAAGTGAGGAGCCAAAGCAGTTTTACATTGCGCCGGTTGCTACAAGCGACAGTCATTTTTATAAAATAATGATCCATTTTTATTCGGATACTGAGATGGCAAATATCCATGCCTATAAGACAGTGTACGCGCTGAAAGAAATCGCGGAAGACCTGCTGTATATGCCGGATGATATTATATCAGATGAAAAAAGCTCAGAGGTGATTTTAAAAGACGGCTTTAAGATGCTGCTTCAGGCGCAGGCAGATGCTGAGGAAATCCGTTCCATAGTCAGCGAAGGATATTCCGTTGAAAAGGTAGATGTATTCGAATGCAGCAAGGAAGAATACGGCAGAGGATTCCATGATGACAGCGCAGATGCGCAGATTGACCTGGATTCCAGTGTGGAAGTGATAGAAGCACGGGCGGCACAAAAAGCCGGTGTAGATGTCAAAGATAAGAAGCAGATCGCTCCAGGTGATTTTGTCATAAAATCCAAGGAGCCAGGGAAACAGACAAAACTGGCAAAGGATAAGCCGAAAGCCGAAAAAGCTTCATTTATCAGCGTCAATGTAAACAAGATGAATCAGCTGATGGAGCTGATTGGAGAGCTTGTAATCTCTGAGTCGGTTGTACTGCAGAGCTCCGACTTAAAGGTGCCGGGGCTGAATCTTGATAATTTCAACAAAGCTGCAGCCCAGCTGGCAAAAATATCTACAGATCTGCAGAATGTCATCATGTCTATGCGAATGGTGCCGCTGACGAACACCTTCCAGAAGATGAACCGGATTGTCTTTGACGTATCTAGAAAGCTGGGCAAAGCGATAGAGTTTGAAATGGTCGGTGATACTACTGAAGTAGATAAAAATATCATAGAGCATATTTCAGATCCGCTGATGCATCTGGTAAGGAATGCGGTAGACCATGGGATAGAGACAAATGAAGAGCGTGCTGCAAGCGGCAAGACAGACAAGGGCAAGGTTACTTTATCTGCCAAGACAGAAGCGGGCAAGGTATGGATCAGCGTAGAAGACAACGGTACTGGACTTGACCGTGAAAAGATACTGGCAAAGGCAAGAAAGCAGGGGATATTGGATGATAACCGTCCAGACAGCTCCTATTCAGATAAAGAAGTGTACCAGTTTATTACACTGCCGGGATTTTCTACGAATGAGCAGGTGACAGAATATTCCGGGCGCGGCGTTGGTATGGATGTCGTAGTGCGTAATATTCAGGAAATCGGCGGTATGCTGGATATTGAAAGCACCCCCGGACAGGGCAGTATCATGAGCCTTAAAATTCCTCTTACGCTTGCGATTATCGACGGGATTGTCATGGAGACGGGAGGTTCGTCTTTCGTCATGGAATCCGGCGTGATTAAAGAGTTTGTCCGTGTGAGAGAGGATATGATGATTCATGAACCGGACGGGGATGAATATATCATGATCCGCGGCGAATGCTTCTCGGTCATCCGGCTGGGTGAGCGTTATGGCTTATCAGACTATCAGACGAGTATGGAAGATGGAATGATGGTCATCATAGAGGTAGAAGACAAGCGGATTGGGCTGTTTGTAGACACACTGGTCGGCAAGCAGGAGATTGTCGTAAAACCGATTCCTTCTTATATTAAAAAGGTAAAAGGCCTGAGCGGCTGTACACAGCTGGGCGACGGCAGCATTGCTTTAATTTTAGATCCGAGTGGTTTAATTGGATAATACAATAGAAAGGAATAAAACTATGAGCGAAACGAACAGTTTGAGCAATCCGGCAGATCTTTTGGATTTGGAATTTGGTGAGTACGATGAGAAAAAAAGCAAATACATGACCTTTAAATCCGGGAATGAATACTTTGGACTAAAGATCCAGTATGTGAATGAAATCATTCAGATTCAGGCAATTACACCGGTTCCTGAGACAGAGAATTATATTAAGGGGCTGATTAATTTAAGGGGTAAAATCATACCAGTCATCGATATGCGTCTCAGATTCGGGCAGGAGGCATTTGAATACAACGACAGGACTTGTATTATTGTCCTTCAGGTAAATGATACAATGGTCGGGCTGGTAGTGGAAAAAATTGCAGATGTCGTAGAGATTGGAGAAAGCGACATTCTGCCGCCGCCGACAATTTCACGGAACGATCAGACGAACCGTAAGTATATATACGGCATAGGCAAGGTAGGAGATGAAGTGAAGCTGCTGCTGGACCCGGATAAGCTGCTTAGCGGGACGGATTTGACGATTGCGGAACAGACGGACGTGAAAAGTGAAGAAGAATGAGAGGTTGGATGATTATGAAAAATATGACGATCAAAGGAAAATTAATGCTAGGATTTTTAGTTCCCATTGTGCTGAATATTATCAGCATTATCTGCAGTCAGCTGTTTACAAGACATGCAAGCAATCTTACCGGAGAAAGTGCAGAGTCATTTAAGAGATTTGCGGTTATATTTACTTATGCACTGGGCATTGTATCAGTTGTCATTACATTAATGGTAGCGACGGCAATTATCCGTCATATCCGCATATCGGTAGAGCAGCTGTCGGATGCGGCAAAGCAGATTGCTTTGGGCCGTGTAGACGTGCATCTGGAAAAGCACAGTGAAGATGAGTTCGGCCAGTTAGTGGATGAATATTCAAAAGTTATCGATAACATTAAGTATCAGGCGCATGTAGCTGAAGAGGTCGCGAACGGCAATCTGACATTAACCGTAAATCCCAAATCTTCGGAAGACCTGTTGGGCAATTCATTAAAGAAGCTTGTGGAGGACAATCTCCATGCATTGTCGAATATCAGCGAATCCGGCACACAGGTAACGATCAGTTCTTCACAGGTAGCAAGTGCAAGCCAGGCTCTTGCTCAGGGATCTACGCAGCAGGCAAGCGCGATTCAGCAGATTACTGCTTCGATTGATGAGATTGCTGAAAAAACAAAAGAAAACGCAGAACAGGCAAATTCAGCTGCGAGCCTTGTAGAACAGGCTATTCAAGATGTAAAGCATGGAAATGTGCAGATGCAGGATATGATGTCAGCTATGCAGGATATCAATCATTCATCCGAGAGCATTTCCAAGATCATAAAAACGATCGATGACATCGCGTTCCAGACCAATATCCTTGCATTGAATGCGGCTGTGGAAGCTGCAAGGGCAGGAGAAGCAGGAAAAGGGTTTGCAGTTGTTGCAGAAGAAGTAAGAAGCCTTGCTGCGAAGAGCGCAGCTGCAGCAGCGGAAACTGCAGAATTGATCGAAGATTCCATAACAAAAGTAAGTGCAGGTTCCAAAATTGCAGAAGAAACCGCGAAAGCGTTGGAGACGATCACGAATGTAGTACAGGAAAGCGAAGGCATTATCAGCGGCATTGCGGATTCTTCCAATTATCAGGCGACTGCGGTAGCCCAGATTGAGCAGGCAATCTCTCAGGTATCACAGGTTGTGCAGACGAACTCTGCTACGAGTGAGGAATGTGCGGCAGCCAGTGAAGAGCTGTCTAATCAGGCAAACAAGATGCGCGATATGCTTTCTATTTATAATTTAGGTTCTGGAAGCAGGCAGGATTACTCATACCATACAAGCCAGTCATCCAACGATGATAACATGCACGAGCCAGTGATCTCACTGGAAGATGATTTTGGTAAATACTAATCGAGAATAAAAACAGGAGGAGAAGACATGAAAAACCTGAAAATCGGGACAAAGCTGTTGGTAACATTTATGATTATCATCATACTGTTTTGTGTCACGGTGTATTCGGCAATCACGGGGCTTCAGCGGAACGCGGAGAGATATTCGCAGTTTTATAATGTCGGATATCAGATTACCAACAGAGTTATGAATATGCGGCGCGGGCTGCAGATTATTGTAAAAGATTTAACATTTGTTACGATCGATGACGATGCAGAAAAAAACGAATCCTATGAAGAAGATCTGAATAAAGAAATGGGTCTTTTAGAGGAAAATGCAGAATGGCTCTACAAAAATTTTACTGGTAATCGGGAGCTGCTGGATTCCTTTGCCGAGCATATTACAAATGCAGTAGAGCTTCAGGAGCAGGTGATTACTTTAGCCAAGACATCTGATAAAATTCATGCCCAGGATATGCTGTTGGATGAATACCAGCCATTGGTACAGAATGCAGTAGAGGTATTGATAGAAATCAGCAGCCAGGCTGAAAAAGACGCAGAAACAGATTTTACAGAAACTGTTCAGATGCAGAAGATGCTTGTCTATGTGCAGCTGGGTCTTGCTGCGGGTGCATTAGTGATTACACTGTTGGTTTCTACATATTTAAGCAGCTCCATCAAGCGTCCGGTCAGCCAGCTGGAAAAAGCTGCAAGAAAAATTGTAGCTGGAGATTTCAATATTGATGTCGATTACAAATCAAAAGATGAGCTAGGCGGACTGGCTAATGCGTTCCGCAACATGACAGATATTTTGGAAAATGTCATTACGGATGCTTCCAGACTTTTAAGCGAGATGGCAGACGGCAATTTCGATGTACGTACGCGGGCAGAAGACAGGTATGTCGGAGAATTTCATGGACTGCTTTTATCCATACGGAAGCTGAACCGTGATTTAAGCTCTACATTAGGACAGATTAATTTAAGTTCAGATCAGGTAGCTGCAGGCGCCAGCCAGGTATCCAATGGCTCGCAGGCGCTTTCACAGGGAGCAACCGAGCAGGCTGCTTCTGTGCAGGAACTGGCTTCTACAATTACCAACATATCACAGCAGGTGAAAGAAACAGCTGAAAATGCAATCAAGGCAAGAAACCAGACGAATTCTGCTGGTGATGAGGTAGAAGAATGCAACAGACAGATGAAAGACATGACAAAGGCAATGGATGAGATTACCCGTACATCCAATGAAATCGGCAAGATTATAAAGACGATCGAGGATATTGCGTTCCAGACAAATATACTGGCATTAAACGCAGCGGTAGAAGCATCCCGTGCAGGTACTGCGGGCAAAGGATTTGCAGTCGTAGCAGATGAAGTACGCAGCCTTGCCAGCAAGAGTACAGAGGCGTCCAAGGTTACTTCGGATCTGATCGAAAGCTCAATCGGGGCGGTTGCCGAAGGCACGCAGATTGCAAATGCGACTGCAGAATCTCTGATAAAAGTGGTGGAAGAAGTTCGCGCGGCTTCGGCTACAGTAGATAAGATTGCATCTGACGCGGAAGCACAGGCAGGTGCTGTGGAGCAGGTATCTGTGGGCGTAGATCAGATTTCCAGTGTTGTACAGACCAATTCTGCTACAGCCGTAGAGAGTGCGGCAGCGAGTGAGGAGCTTTCAAGTCAGGCAGAGGTATGTAAGAGTCTTGTAGCTAAATTCAAGCTCCGGGAAGAATATATTCCGGCTGGCAGTTCAGCTATGTCCATGCCTTCTGATGATATTCAGATTGATCTGGATAAATATTAAAATGCAGTCAGCTCCATGTCAGGCAAAAACCGCCTGGCATGGAGCTTAATAATAATAAAATTACATACTGCAAATAATTTCATTGCAGCATAGATCTGAAAGATTGGAAAGGATGGAGAGTGATATTTATGGGATTATTTGAAGAATTAAAAGATTTGGGCGTAGACGTAGACGGCGGTCTGAAGCGTCTGGGCGGGAATGAAAAGCTCTATACTAGACTGCTGAATACGTTTGTAAAAGCGATGAAAAGCCAGGAGATCTCACCTGATTTTGATGTTACGGATTATGAGGATATAAAAGAAAAAGCACATGCGATCAAAGGAACTTCGGGGAATCTGTCAATCACGCCGATTTATGAGACATATTCAGAGATTATGAATCTGCTGAGGGCAGGTAAGCCGGAGGAGGCAAAGCCGCTTTTGGAGGAAATCATACCTGTGCAGGAGCAGATTGTAAGCTGTATTGAAAAACATGCGCAGTAACAAGTGTATTGGCGGACGGCCTTATAACGGGCTGTCCGCAAGTGTACTGACCGGTTTATATTTAGATTCAATGAAGCAGGCTAAGAGTATGAAGCGGTCAATACATTGGTGTACTGGATTTCAATCGGACTGTTCATTTGTATGGAGGATCGTTATGGATAAAAGGACATTACAATTTTTTCGGCAGAGTGTGATTAGTGTTTTTATTGTGTGTATCAGTGTGTTTATATGCCTGACTATTTTTATGAGATGGAGAACGGAGCGAGCAATAAAAGACACAACTGGTATTTATATGTCAGAAATGCACCAGCAGATCAGGCAGAAATTTACTTCGATCATTCATTTGAGACTGGAGCAGGTTGAGGGCATTACACAGTTTTATCCGCCTGAAAATGCTGTGTATGGTGAGCAGATGCTGGACAGTCTGACAACAAATATAAAGCTGCGGAATTTTTCTTAGATCGGAAGAGCACACGTCTGAACTCCAGTCACTAATACAGA
>CANDMV010000095.1 GCA_947385875.1 uncultured Eubacterium sp.
GATGAGCTGCCATATAGGAAATTGGGAAAAGTATAGCTCTGTCAATCCATACAATTGTTGCTTGCTTGTTTTTTAATAAAAACCGCAGAACTGCAAGTATGACAAGGACAAGGAACGCTAACATAAAATATGGCAGGAAAATTTGTCTTGGCAATGTTACAGTGTCTTGATAAGCATTATCATTTGTCCCATAAATCAATACATCTTCGGAACCATCATTTTGAGCATAGAAAATCTGAATGTTAGTTTCTCTATCAGAGGGAATAACCATATTTTGTTTTCCACGATTGGACGAATATATGTCCCAGGTCGTAGTCCAAGCATTTATCTGATAAATCTCTGTTTCCGTTTCATCATTAAACTCTTTCATACAGCTATAACCTGTTACCTTATTATCAAAAGCGATGGTTATGCTTCCGTCAGTGCCACTATTAACATGGAACAAGTCATCGGAATAGGGGAAAAATTTAGGTGATGTTAAAATTCCAAAGAGAACCGTTACTATGGCACATGCCAAAATCGCTGTTAAAAAAACAGTCTGAAGGCGTTTGATAAATAACTCCTTTTTTATTCTTTTTAGCGGAACAATATCAGCGTCTGGGATAATGTCTGCGGGTTTCTGCATATGTTCAAACGCTGCACGGCACGCTTCACAATGTTCGAGATGTTCACTAACAAACTCTCGTGTATCTGTACTTACCATGTCTTCTACATAAAGCGGAAGGATGTCTCTGATTAAATTACATTTATTATTCATCTTTGTCCTCCATTTGAGTTACTATTTTATTTCTTGCCCGGTGATAAGTGACACAGGCCCAGTTATCTGTTTTTTGGAAAATATCTGCAATCTGTTTAAAGCTCAACTCTCCAAAGACCCGTAACATAAAAACTTCCTTATAAGGTTCAGCTAAATTATGCAACAGGAGATGTATTTGCATCGCATCATATTGCTTTGATATTTGTTCCTCAATGGTGTCTTGATTGTCTGGGAAATCAATATCATCAATATTTTCAACACGCTGTTGCTTTTTCAAGTAGGAGAAATAACAGTTTTTTGCAATTTGGCAAAGCCAGACACGGACATCTGTTTCACCACGAAAATTATCTATGGAACGCATTGCCTTAAAAAAAGTTTCGCTTGTGATTTCTTCTGCAATACTTTCGTCTTTTGACAGCTTTTTGAGAAAAAGAAATACATCATTAAAGTATCTTATATAAATTTTCCCAAATTCTTCTTCAAAACCTGCCACTTTCTCACCTCCTCACTTATAAGACTTCACATTTCAAAAAATCTTACAAGTTTTTTATAATTTTTTTATTTTCGTGCATCGTCCGGTGTCATTGATTCATTGATATAGCTGCTTGCAATTTTTGCTGCATCTGGTATAATTTAAAAAAGTGAAAAGGAGTGTGATCGTATGACAGAAAAAGAAATGATAAAAATATCAGTTGAGGAATTTTCAAGAGTGCAGGATTGGATGGAGCTGTCGGAAAAAAATTCACCCGTTTATAATTCTCTGAAAAAAAGATATCTTGATTTAAAAGCAATACTTACTTCATCTGGAGTAAATTTGACAGAGATTGATCGTATTAAGGAATAGGGGAGAATTTACCTCCCCCTCGCACACTCTATCGTACGTGCTGTTCCACAGACGGTATTTTGCGCCATTCTCCTACAGCCCATACAGCGTGCTCTGATATACATGGTAAAACTTATCAATAACGGCACACTAACCACAAAAGGAGCGTGATAAAATGACAGATAGTGAAAAACTTGATATAATCCTTTCAAAACTTGACAAGTTAGAAAATGATGTCACAGACATGAAACTGACACTTGAAAATGAAATCCGTACAAATATCCAGCACATAGCTGAAGGACATCTTGATTTATCAAGAAATTTACATGAAGCACTAAAAATAGATCATGAAAAGGAAATGCTTGCTATCCGTGTAAATGTCCTTGAAACTGAAGTAAGAAGGCTTAAAGATCGTATTGAACAAATAGCATAACAGCCTGAATAACCACTCCACTAAAAAATAAAGACACTACTAACTGTACTTCTACAATTATTAATGCCTTTATGCTAATACTTAAACGATATGATATATCACTACCGCCATTCTCCTACAGCTCATACGGCGTACTCTGATATACATAGTAATTCAGCCAGTTCGAAATCAGCAGCTGCCCGGTTGACCGCCAGTTCACAATCGGCGCTTTCGACGGATCATTATTAGGAAAATAATTTTCCGGCACGAGCGGCTGCATCCCTTTTTCCAAGTCACGCTCATATTCCAGCTTCAATGTATCCGAATCATATTCCGGGTGGCATGTAATAAAAAACTGCCTGCTGTCCACGGTTTTTGCGATTGCTACTCCTGCTTCATCTGACACCGCCATAATCTCAAGCTCCGGCACTGCCTGAATCTGCTCTGCTAAAATCTCCGTCGCCCTTGAATGCGGTGCATAAAATACATCATCAAAGCCGCGGAACAGCGGAGAGTTTTTCTTCACGACATGATGAGGGTAAATGCCGGACAGCTTCGGGACATGGTCTCGTTTTTGAATGCCATGATGGTAATATAATCCTGCAAAAGATCCCCAGCACGAATGCAGCGTACAATGAACATGTGTCTTCGTCCATTCCATAATCTCTTTCAGCTCGTCCCAATAATCTACATTTTCAAATTCTACAAAATCAAGCGGTGCCCCCGTAATAATCATTCCATCATATTTTCGATCTTTTATCTCTTCAAATACTTCGTAAAAGGTATTCAGATGTGTCTGATCTACATGTGTAGAACTATGGCTTGCCATCCGCAGGAACTCTACTTCTACCTGAAGCGGTGTATTAGACAGTTTCCTTAAAAACTGTGTCTCTGTCACAATTTTTGTCGGCATCAGATTCAGCATTAATACACTGAGCGGGCGAATATCCTGATGCATTGCACGGTACTCAGTCATTACAAATATATTCTCGTTTTCTAGAATCTCACGCGCCGGAAGCGCATCCTGAATCTTAATCGGCATAAATCTTCTCTCCTATTCTTCCAGACATCTATGTCTTTTTAATTTACTGCACATCACTTAAATTTACAGTATGCCCCGACTGCAGACCGCCAGCCAGATACTTTTCGGGTTGAGCAGCTGTAAATTCTGGCGGTCTGCAGTATAAAAGTCCCCTTCATTAGACTTTAACATAAAATTACAAATAAAAATCCCGCAGGGGAAAATGGTTGGACCCGCGGGACTTTATTTGAGTTTCATGTCAGAGCAGGTAATGGGAGTCGAACCCACCCTACCAGCTTGGGAAGCTGGTGTACTACCGATATACGATACCTGCATATTCTGTTCCTCAACACCTAAATACAGTATAACTCATTGTGATTCCTTTTTCAAGTAAAAAATTTCAAAAAATACAAAATGTTCCACGATTTATACATATCAGGTACATGATATGGTATTTTTGGAAAAATATGCCAATATTTTCTTAAATTCAGACATTCAACTGTGTAAAATTATATGAACTTATCATACGCAGCTGACGCAAAACCAGATACAATTAGTTTCCTGCAGTCTGCATTTCCCGCTTTGCGGATCAATTCTCCACAATGCAGGAAATGCACTATATTAATCGTCAGAATCACTGCATTCACTCTGCTGTTCTTAGGGCCGCTTTTAGCGGGTCTGTCATCTACATGAATCGTCAGAAGGCACTGTACTCACTCTACTGACACACTGCTGCTGACGCCATCTTTTCCTCTGCATTTTGTAACAATGATTTTACGCTCAATCTGCTCTTTTAGCTCTGATACATGAGAAATCACTCCGACCAGACGCTTTCCCTCCGTCAGGCGCATTAACGCTTTCATAGCCTGGTCCAGCGATTCTTCATCCAGCGAGCCAAATCCTTCGTCTACAAACATAGAATCCATCTGTATACCGCCGGCATGTGACTGAATCTCATCTGACAGTCCCAGCGCAAGTGACAGGGCTGCTTCAAACGACTCACCGCCAGACAATGTTTTCACACTGCGCTCGGTTCCGTTATAATGATCGATCACACATAATTCCAAGCCAGCCTTTTCTCTGCGGCTGTCCCCTTCTTCCCGCTTCAGCTCATATTGTCCGCTGCTCATCGTCATAAGACGCAGATTGGCACGTCTAAGAATCCTGTCAAAGTATGCCATCTGAATATATGTCTCCAGCTCGATTTTCTGCTTGCCGCTCAATGTGCCATTTGCTGTATCAGACAGTGCCTTCATCCAGACATATTTTTTCTCTACAATTTCTATATCCTCCTGCTTTTCCTTCACTTTCTTATAAATGTTCCTGTTTGATAAATATGCACTGTTTTTCTGATCTCTCTTTGCGCTGTATGAAAGCTTTTCCTGCTGATGCTGTGCTTTTCTCTCTTGTACGTCCTCCTCATTCATGGAGCCTGCTTCACCGGCAGCCTCTAGCTGTCCGTTTAAAGTACCAATCGCAGCCATTAGACGCTCATTTTGGGTCCTGCACTCAGCTGCATGCTGTTTTGCCTCTTTTAATGCATTTTCCAGTTCTAGCTTCGTCTTGACCAACAGCCTGATCCTTTCTTCTGCTTCTTCTTTTTTTTGTGTTCCCAGCTGCTTTTGCAGATTTTCGATCTTGTCCGCACGCGCGCTGCATTCCGCACGCATCCCAGCCAGTCTGACTTCTGTATTTTGAATATCCTGCGCCAGCTTTTGAAGCTGTGCTTCTGTTTGGCGTATCTGTGTTTCTAGTTTTTTCTTTTTATGACGATCATTCTCATTACGCTCTAATTCATTGTTCAGAGATTCCAATTCATCCTCCAGCTTATGAGCTGTACAGCTGATTGCGGCTTTCCATACACACTCCGGCACATCCCCGGCACAGGAATAAAGATCTGTCAGTTTGTCAAATGTGCAAAGATCTGTATGGCCTGCATAAT
Source organism: uncultured Eubacterium sp. (assembly GCA_947385875.1). Classification (GTDB taxonomy): domain Bacteria; phylum Bacillota; class Clostridia; order Lachnospirales; family Lachnospiraceae; genus Eubacterium_J. The sequence goes on from CANDMV010000095.1 coordinate 4,956, forward strand.
CTGTATGATTTGTATGATTGGTATCCATCTTCTGCGGCATCACTACCAGAAATCCGTCATACAGCTGCTTCTCCTTTTCACTCCTTCGATTTCGTATTCCTTCCGCTTCCTTTTCCAGCCTTCCAATCCGGCTGCAGCATACGCTCAGCTCTTCTTCCTTCTGAACCCTCTTCTCTTCCAGACGCTTCCGCTCCGCGATCTCAGACTTGAGTCTTTCTATAAAAACAGACAGCTGATCGCGATATTCTGCCATCGATTCCATCGATTCTAAGAAAGATTTTGCTATCGGAACCCTATCTGGATCACTTAATTTATACAAAGCTCTATCCAAGCCTCTTTCCCTATTTGAGATTTTGCAAGGCCCCGGTTCTGGTTCTGCTGTACCTATAGATCTTTCCTCATTCAAAAATTCAGCTGCTGCTTTTTGTATCTCAGCTGCCTTTTCCATCTCTTTTTCAATCTGCTTATCCAGAATCTGAATCTGCCCATTCAGGCTGGCAGCCTGTGTCTGATGATCTTCCATCTGATGTTTTAACTGCTGTATTTCGTCCTCTCTCTTTTGTGTTTCTCGTTCCAATACTTCCAGACGCTTCTTTTTGGCTTCTGCCTTCTCTAGCTGCCTTTGGCATTGAGCTAAAATCTGCTGCAGATATGTATGCATTTCCTCTGCTCCTTTTTCAACAGTGTCAGGAAGCTTAAGCTCAAATACCATATTGTCCCACTGTCTGCGCTTTTCCTCCAGCTTCCCTTTTGCAGCCGCATAGCTCTGGCTTTTTTGCTGTAATCTGTCATCCAGCTCTTTTTTAGCTTCTTCGTCTGCCTTCATCAGATTTTCCAGCTCCGCTTTCCGCTTCTGCTGATTCTTTGTCTTTTTATCTTCTATAGATAAATTTTTTTCTTCTTCTTTTTGAATCTGCTTCTCATCAGCAATCCTGATAAATATATCCTGCAATTTTTCTTTTGTCACTTCTATCTGCACAGAAAAGATCTGCTCTGCCAGTCTGCCGGCATTCTCACTCTGCTGGAGGGCCTGCTCTTTCAAATGCCCTGCCCTGACGCTCAGCTGTACTGCCTTTTCCTCTTCTTGCGCAAGCCGCTCCTTCTCCTGCTCCAGCTCTTCCTTTTCCGGTACTGCTTCCGGCATACGGGCGGGTGCCGGGTGATGCATAGAGCCGCATACGGGACATGCTTTCCCCTCTTTCAGCCCGCGTGCAAGAAGACCTGCCTGTGCATCCAAAAACTGCTGTTCCCTCCTGCGGTACGTTTCTGACAGCTGTTCTTTTTCCTCTGCCGCCTGTGCGTATGCCTCCTGTGCAGCAAGCAGATCCTCATGACACTTGACAAATGACTGGATCAGTTTCTCTAGTTCCTTGAGCTTCTGTGCCCGCTGGGCCAGCTCCTTTTTCTTCTGCTCCACTTTTAAAAGCCTGGTGTCGGCATCTTTGATTTGTTCCCACTCACTTTTTCGCTTTTCCTGCTCTTTTTGATGATTTTGTACGTGCTTTAACGTCCCTTCATACTCTGTCTTCTGTCTGTCACATATTCTTTCCATTTCTACAATGCCTGCATTCTGTTCTTGGAAGACATGAAGCCTTTCCTCCGCTTCTTTTGTACGATGCAGGCACTGAAGCTCTAATTCTTTGACATCCTTTAAGCTTTCCCGCTCAATCCGGCTTTCTTCCTCTGCCCTGCTTAATTCTTCTATCTGAATCGAAGATTTCTTTAATGTATCCGCCGTCTGACTAAGATGATTCTTCCCCGCTTCTTTTGCTGAATGCTTCTCTTTTAAAAGCTCTTCCTGTTCTGTCAGCCTTTGATACAGATTTTCTGCTGACTGCATCATCGTATCCCCGTCAGATAATGCTTCTATCCGCTCTTTCAGACTTTCTATGACTTGTGCCAGATCCTTTTCGGCATTCTTTTCCTGTTCTATTTCTGACTGTACCTTCTGCTGCCTGTCCAGCTCATGCTCCCAATCATTCTTCTGCTGCCACAGGCTGTATTTATAACGCTCCAGATTTTTTTTCTTATTTTCCAGACGTTCCTTTTCTTCACCTAAAGATGAAAGCTCCTGACAATTCTTTGTATCCTCCAACAGAGCCTTCTGCAGCTTAGTCCTCTCCTCTTCCATCTGCTGACTTCTGACAGAATGTTCTTCCACATCCAAAGCCTGCCTGCGCTGCCCGTCTTCTTCCTGCCGCAGCTGATCAAACAGTGCCAGATGATCCTGCTGCACTTTAATCTCAAGTGCCAGATGCGTGCATTTTTCTGCATTCTGCTCTGCTTCTTTATACTTTTCCTCCGCCAGAATCAGTTCCGGCTGTCCGGCCTCTAACAATTCCTGATTTTTTTTCAGCTCTTCCCTTTGTTCTTTTATTTTATGCAGATTTCCAATCAGCTGGTTATCTGCCTGAATCTGCTGGTCAGCTGCTGTCATCTGCTGCTCCAGTTCAAGCAGAGCTTCCTCCTCTTCCCGGCACAGCTGCTCTAGCAGATCCATCCCTTCTGCAACCCTGCCATCGAACTTTTCTTTTTGCAGCTGCTTTATTTTCTGCGTCAGCGGCGTATCGTCCGAACAGGCAATGCCGTCCATATATTGATTGATGCTGCGCCTTAATTCATCGTACTCCTTCCACTGACGCTTCACCGCTGCTTTGAGCCGATCCTGAAGCCTCTGATAAAACTCCGTCTTAAAAATCTGCCGGAAGATACCGCTGCGTTCCTCAGTGCCCGCCAGCAGCAGCTTTTGAAAATCACCCTGCGCAATCATGGCAATCTGCGCAAACTGCTTACGGTCCAATCCGATCAGCTCTACAACCGCCTTTGTTACTTCTTTTGACTTCGTCACAGGCTCTCTTTCGTCAGGATAAGAAAGCAGCGCCTCTGCCCGCTGCTTTGTATAACCGCTTCCCCTGCCCTTGGGACGCAGATATTCTGGATTGCGCCGGACCATATAGCGCTTTCCCCGATAGTCAAAGGTAAACTCTACATAAGTCGGCACATCCTCTTTCGCGTATTTGCTGCGAAACAGATCTGCGCTGCGCACATCTCCGCTTGCTTCACCATATAACGCAAAAGCAATCGCGTCAAAGATCGTCGTTTTACCCGCTCCGGTATCTCCCGTAATCAGATACAGCCCATGACCTCCCAGACGTTCAAAATCGATCAGCGTAGTATCTGCATATGGCCCGAAGGCGCTTATCACCAGTTTTATTGGCTTCATCTATATTTATCTCCCAATCTATTGCAACCCAGTTTTCTTCCTATTACTGTTTCAGCTAGTCGTAAAAATGTTCTCTTCTTCCGGACATAATTATAACAACCACCACATTCTCTAAATATTCCACTGTATATGCGCTTATCATTTGTCTTGTTATAATAAATATCATATCTATACACGCCGGATACAGACCTGCTATTCAGCTTCTATCAGCTGCCTGACAAATTCAATCTGTTCCTCACACATCGGCTGATTATTCTGCAGCTCATAAAACTCTTCAAACAATTCCAGCTCCGACTTCTGCTCAATCTCAGCAGCAGCTTCAATCTGCCGGTTCTGTCTCGTCCTGCTGTTATCATACAAAAGCTGCATCAGATTTGGATAGATGATACGCAGCTTTAATAAGCTGTCAGGCACATCCTCTTCATCAGTCAGTGTAATCTGCATATAATCTTCTGTGTTTATATTTTCGTAAAAAGAACGTGCGGACACTTCCAGATAAGTCCCGCGAATTTTCTGCAGATCATGCAGCGGCAGAAGCGATACCGTATGCAGCTTTACATTTCCCTTTTCCTTAAGCTCCACGACGGATACCGATTTTTCCTGATCTGCCTCGGAAAAAGAATATTTTAACGGAGTCCCGCAATAACGAACCTTCTCCTGCTTTATGGACTGCGGGCTGTGTATATGACCCAATGCCGTATAATCAAACAGGTCAAAAATCTCTGCATCTACATTATCGATGCCTCCGACTGAAACAGTCTCCGAATCACATCTTCCGGCTCCAGTCACAAACTGATGTGCCACCAGTATATTGCGCGCACCGGCATCAACTCCCATGCGTTCCACTGCCAGCTTCACCGCATCATGATAGCTTTCCGGCAGATTCTCCCCCTGCTCCTCTTCCAATGCATGGCGTACCACCGCAGGCTTTATAAATGGCAGCAAATAGACAAACAGCTCTCCATATTCATCATGCAGCGTGATCCTCGCAGCATTTCCATCATATACCGGCGATACGTACACATCTCTTCCGCTCATCAGCTGCGCCCCGAATGCAATCCGCTCCGGTGAATCATGGTTTCCGCTTATAATAAACACTTTTTTCCTGCGTCCTGCCAGTTCCGTCAAAAACCAGTCAAATAGCTGCACCGCCTCCGCAGACGGCACCGGTTTATCGTATACATCCCCTGCAATCAATACACCGTCTGAACGCTCTTCATCTGCTATTTCTATAATCCTGCTCAATATGTATTTTTGATCTTCAATCATGGAAAACTCATTTACCCGCTTTCCAATATGCAGATCTGATATATGAAGAAATTTCATAATTTTTATCCTGCCTATATACTTAAACTACTGTTACAATTCAGCATTCGACTTCATGGCAACAAAATCCATCTTATTTATAGTAATTGCTCTATATATTATATTCGAGTGCTTTACTTCTGTAAAGAAAAAGATGTCTTTGGTCAGACAGACAGTACATCAAACGTTACAATTCAGATAGAGTGTTACATTTATGTATACCCGGACGCCAATTGAGGGGCACCGGATAAATCTTCGAGAGTGCATGTCAAACACACCCCATCACCTGCTTATATCAGACTATTTCTGTAAGATACCCGGACGCATACAAGACACTCCATAAATGTGTTTCCCGTATTTCAGCATCAGGAATATCGAAATTCTTATAAGTAAGCTCCGGCATCTGCTTTTTTCCATCACTCCGCTAGAGATCAGCGTTTCCATCTGCTCCTTTGTCGTTTCCGAAGCTTGTGATAAAATACGCTTGCCGATTTCAAAAAAGTTCTTCATCATATCTATATTCAGGGATTTTCCAAATCTTCTTGGTCTGGTAAACAGGCTTACTTCACAGGCTTCGTACAACAGCTCATTGATGATTCCTGTTTTATCGACATAGTAACAGCCGATTCTGCGCAGCTTCTCAAAGCGGTCTATGTCGATCGGCAGCTTTTTCTTTTTTTCAGTCACATGAAACCTCCTTTAATAATATCAGTGCTTTCTATATATTATACCTCATAATCTTAAGTAAGGAAACAGGTCTGAGAAAATTATATTAGGGTTAGAGCGGATAAGAGGAGGCTTTGACTTGATCTTTACCTTGCCAGACACACATCATTTCTTTAATAATTTTTGATATTTTTTAAGTCTGCCCTCAGGCACTTTGATTACAGCCTTCGCAGATATTTCCTCATCTCTGTAACAGCCGTTTTTCCAATAAATTTACTGCTGACCGAATACTGAATTTGATATCCATCAGCTGTTTCCTGCTGTTTCCATTTTACAGTAAATCCCTTTTGTCTGGGTATGATATTTCCCATTATTGATGTTCCAGTAAAACCAGTTTTGTTTTCCATTGTTACAGAATATTGTGCTGTTTCTGATTCAAACATACATTTATTGTCATAAAAAGCTACAACATAAAATTCATAAACCCTTCCTGCCTGAAATTGTTTATAAGGTATCATGCAGGATGTAGAATCCTTTGTTGTTACCGTCTGAGAATAATAAACAGACGGATCTTTATAAAAAAGTATGTATTCTGTAATACCTTCAATATGATTCCATTTGACTTCTATACCTTTCTCTGTTTCTGTAATACTCAAAATTTTTAAATGGACTTCTTTTTCAGATTCACCTCCTGACGGGTTTGCTTCAATATTTTCAAACAAATAATGGTGCTTTTCTGCATAGGCCTGCGCTTCTATATCTGAATATCCGCATATTATTTTAATGCCCGACCCCTTAAATGCGTCATCTTCTATTATTTTTACATTTGGCGGTATAAATAACTTTTGTATCTCATTAGATTGGAAAAGTATCTGGCCAATAACTGCATCAACTCCAGAGCCAATCGTAACTTCTTTCAAATTTTTGCAGTGTGACATTGAACCGCTTAAGATCTGTGTAACATAATCTGGAATCACCACTTTTACCACATCATCCCTGTTAAGAATATGCGATCCCACACCTGCCAGTTTCACTCCATCTTTCGGATCATCAATTACCAGACACAAATTACCATCACCAAAGCAGATCATTTTAATTTTTCCATGTTTCGCATCATTATAACTAAAATCAAACATATTCCAAGCAGAATCTATCATGACCCATTTTCCATCCAGTAAAGCAATATTCCACATATGACCTAATGAAACAACATTGCCATTTGGAATATCTGCCATATACAGCATAAGCCCCGTCAAATAAGAATATCCCATACAATGTGCTGACCGTTCCTCATACACCTGATAGATCTGGTCTATTTCGTCACCAATGCCTACGGATGTTCCATATTTAATGTGCTGGCTGACCCATTTATGTATTGCTCTCGCTTTTTCTTCATTTGTTCTGCATCCTTCTATAAGACTTTTTGTAAGATCCATAATAGCCTGATAGCATTCGTTACTGGTATCCTTTTCCACATACATGGATGGCTGATAGCCCGCCACTTTTCCGTCATAATCTATCAAAGACGTATTACACTGAACAGGGCAGGATGCCTTTAAACCTGCTTTCGGCAGAAAAGAAATCATAGCTTCATTATTCACAGATACTTCCTGATACAAATTTTCAGCTGATTTTAACTGCCTGCCGTCAGCATTGCCCATAATGTCAATCTGGAAATCATCATTTATGACAGCCAGAGCCGGCTTTAGCCAGAGGTTTGCATCCATTCTTCCCAAAAATCTTCACCCATTAGAGCATAATTTTTTAAAGCCGCGGTCAGCGGTATTCCAATCAATGTACAATTTAATACAATCCTTGCCCATCCTCCCATAGATGCCATCAGGGGAGCGGTTATGCAGATCTTCTGCTGACGATTCCTAAAGATCAAACAGGATGTATCATAGAAGTGAAGTATGCAGAAAACGGCGATTTTGAACATGGATGCAGGGAGGCGCTTAAGCAGATTGATAGAAATCATTATGCGGATTATTTTGAGCAGATCGGTGTGGAAAAAGTTCGTGCTTATGGAATCGCCTGTTATAAAAAGCAGTGCAGAGTCTGGTATAAACAGGTGATGCGGCGTGTAAATTAAGTAAAAGCTGAGCCAGCCTGATGAATGGGATTTGGAGATGATCGAATACGCCAAAAGAGGAAATGACGGTCATGAAATTCCTATAGAAACGCCAGCAGAGGAATCGGGATAAAAATGCAGCACAGCCCCGGTGACATGGGGCTGTGCTAATACAAATAAAAGTGATTACATGTCATATACTCCAGAGCTTACAATGCTGAATTTTATATCTGTACCCTACTGCTGTAAAAGTCCTCTCAAAGCGGTAAAATCAGAGATACTCGCAGGATGTGATGTCCGTACGTGTATAGAATTATAACAGCACAAGTCCAATTCGATACACGATAAAAGTAACAGTCCACGCGACTGCCAGCTGAAACGCCGTGACAAAGCCTGTCCATGCCCAGCTATTGGATTCTTTTTGTATCGTTGCAAGAGCTGCCGCGCATGGCACATAGAGCAGGCAGAATACCATCAGGCAGAAGGCATTCAGCGGGCCGAAGCCGATTCCGGCAAGGACGTTATAAAAATCTGCCATTCCTGCATCCGAATTGGCATTGACAATGCCGAATAATACGGCACAGCTGGATACGACTACTTCTTTGGCGGATATTCCGGCGATCAGGGCTACGGCGATCTGCCAGAAACCAAGACCAATCGGGGCAAAGATAGGAACCATCCATCTGCCGATGATAGCGCCGAAGCCTGTGGACATGTCCGCGGAGTATCCGCCAGGGCCGAAGTTCAGCAGCGCCCAGATGATTAATGTGGCCAGAAAAATAGTCGTGCCTGCCTTGCCCAGATAATCTTTTACCTTATCCCATACATAGATGCCGACTGTGCGCGCATCCGGCATTTTGTATTCCGGCAGCTCGATTAATAAATAGTTGGCGCTTTCCTCTCGGTCGAGCAGATGCAGAACGATTGATACGAGGATGGCTACTGCGATGCCGATGAGGTACATAGAATAAGCAACCAGCATGGCATGTTTTCCAAAGAACATTTCCGCAAATAATATGTAAATCGTAAGTCTGGCGTTGCAGCTCATAAACGGGGTTACCAGCATGATTTTATAGCGGTCACGCTTATTTTCCAGTGCACGGGATGCCATAATCGCCGGAACGGTACAGCCAAAGCCTAGCAGCATAGGGATAAATGCCTTGCCGGATAGCCCCAGCCGGCTCATGATCCCTTCCATGACATAAGCAACGCGTGCCATATACCCGCTGTCTTCTAAGAAGGCAAGCGCCAGAAACAGGATAAAGATATTCGGCAGGAATGTGACGATCGTACCGACCCCTCCGATAATCCCTTCGATGACTAGCGATTGTAAGACTTTATTTGTATGGATTGCGTTAAGCCCCTGCTCTGTCAGTGTACAGAGCCAGTCAATACCCGATTCGAAATATCCTTTGATCCAGTCGCCGATGGTAAAGGTTAAGAAAAATACGACTGCCATAATGCCGAGGAAGATTGGAATACCCCAGACAGGATGCGTCAGTGCGCGGTCTGCGCGTTCGGTAAGCGCGTCCTGCTGCTGCTTGTGGAGCAGCACCTCGCTGATGATCTCTTCGATAAAATCATATTTTTCGTTAATTATGATAGATTCATAGCTTTTATTTAGTATATCAGGCAGGTCAACCGGGTATTTTTTTGCAACCTCAGTGTCCTGCTCCAACAGCTTGATTGCATGCCAGCGATAGTTAGGCAGATCTGGATATTTTTTTGAAAGAGCGTTTATGACCTGGTCAATGTAATCTTCTATCGTATCAGAATATACCATTGCATATTCCGCATGATGATCGTGTACATGATGTGCTGACTGCTTGTGGTGGTGAATCAGGCTGTCAGGATCTGTATGGCCCTTATGGTGTGCAGCAGCGTGGAGCAGTGCGTCCAGTCCGGTACGCTTTCTGGCGGACACCGGGATGACAGGGATGCCAAGCATTTCTGGCAGGCGGTGCAGATCAATTTCCATCCCTCTTTTTTCCACAATATCCATCATATTAAGAGCCAGCACAATGGGCTTGCCTAGCTCTAGCAGCTGCAGTGTCAGGTAGAGACTGCGTTCCATGGCAGAGGCATCGACGACATTAATCACGACATCTACCTCGTCGCTCAAGATGAATTGTCTGGAAACAGTTTCTTCCATTGTATAAGATGTCAGGCTGTATGTACCAGGCAGGTCTACCAGACGGATATTCAGATCGTGGTCACGGATGGCACTTTCTACTTTTTCCACTGTTACACCGGGCCAGTTGGCGACCTTTAAGTTCGCACCGGTATAAGCGTTGAACAGGGTTGTTTTTCCACAGTTAGGATTTCCGATAAATCCGATTGTCAGGTTCTGTTTCATGCGATACCCACCTCGCTCCCTTTGGTTTCATCGAATGCTTTGACCATAATATTTTTAGTCATGTGGTAGCCTAATGCAAAGCGGGACCCGCGCAGCTTGATGATCATGATGCCTTTCCCCTTGCGGTTTAAGACGAAAATGACAGAGCCTTTCGTCATTCCAAGCGCCTGCAGACGGCGTTCCATCTGGAAGGGAAGCTGAATATGCTCTACCATACAGCTTTGTCCGATGCTTACATCTTTTAACAACATTGACAGGATACCTCCTCAGTAGTCAGTAATAATTTTGGGACAATTCTAATCCGCTTGATTTTCTGCTGTGTATAACTGGTGCAGATGTTTTGCGGCAACATTATTATACTTCTGATTTGGTTGTGTGTCCATTTGTTTTTGAAAAGATATCGATTCGCCTAGTGGTAACAGTTCAGATAAAGTTTATCTGTTTCCACCAGTGATAATCTCCTATTGCGGATATACTCGCAATCGTACAGCCGCAGATTATATGGAAAACCATCTGAAAATGAAAACTGGAAGAATACACCTGTTTCACAATTTCAGCATAGTGTACTGTCTTATTGATATTTGTACTAAACTGTATCTGCATAAAATCAATACATACAGTTGATATTTGAATGATTCATTTGTACAGATACCAACCAGACAGTCCACTAGTCTATATTTTCTATAATATGTAGGTTGTTAAAGGGACTTCTGCTTTACTTCGATTCTAATCTTATCTTTGAAAAATCAACCTCAAATTCATTATATATTCCTGCTTTCACTTTATCGGTAAATGAATACTCTTCAAACAAATCATGTTCAAAATTATATACTGTAACCTGCTGTTTCATCTGATCAACAATCCAATATTCTCTAACACCCGCAGTACGATATTTAAATAACTTTTGATTGTAATCCATTGAGCGGCTAGATGGTGAAACAATCTCAATAATCCAGTCAGGAGCGCCTTCGCAGCCCTTATCTGTTATCTTATTTTTATCACAAATGATGGATAGATCCGGTTCTACATAATTTACATCATCCCTGCATAGAAATACTGCAAATGGAGATGGGAACACTTCACATTCTCCGTTATTATTTCTGATATACAAATTGATTTCTATATTGAGCAGGCGATTGTAAATGGTGAAATCGGCAGCTATTGGACTCAGACAGAAACATATGAATCGCTAAAAATATACATTGACATAGATCTGGATGGACTGCAGAAGTTGCTGATGCAGATGTTCGGAGGCATGAAGTGTGGAATAGACATCGGAACGTTTCAAAATGATATGATAAATATAAAAAACAGGGACGATGTGCTTACCCTGGAATTGGTTATGCAGATGTTGTATTCCTTCCCAAAAAAGATTCTGATAAACCGGCTATGATTATAGAATTAAAATGGAATAAAAGTTCAGATGGAGCGATACGCCAGATCAAGGAAAAAAATTATATACAGATATTGGAGGGATATGGAAGTGAGCTTCTTCTGGCAGGAATCAGCAACGATGTAAAGACAAAAAAGCATAAATGTCTAATAGAAAATTTGTCAACAACCAAAGGTATACCGGGCGATCACCTCAGATTTTTGACATGTGCTATTAGAAAAACAGAAAACTTTACAAAGCATATTGACACTCCTGAAGAATACCAATATATTACCTGTCTTTGGGAGTTGATATGTAAAATATGGTGCTAAGCCATAGGTTAGAA
>CANDMV010000096.1 GCA_947385875.1 uncultured Eubacterium sp.
CAGCCGATGAATAACAAACGCAGGGCATAACATTTTGTTATAAAATGTTATGCCCTGCGTTTGTTATTCTGCTGCATGTAAAACAGGAGGTCAGGGTATGCAGGAACTTGATTATTTGAAAATGGGGGAAAGAATCCGCAGAATCCGAAAGGCAAAAGGCTGGTCGCAGGAAACGCTTGCAAAAAAATGCGGTATCAGCATGAATTTCCTGGGCAAGGTAGAGCGGGGAGACAGGAAGATGAGTCTGGATACTTTTGTCAGATTATGCATAGTGCTGGAGACAGATGCGGATGCACTGCTGTGGGGAATCATACAGCCGCCGGAGACAGTAGTACAGAGTATGTGGAAGGATCCCGGAAAAAAAGATTCAGACAGCTATGCGATGTATATACGGATTATGAAATCGGTGGCGGATATTATGAACGAAGCATGAAGTATTGTTACTGGAAACTATATGCAAAATATAATGCTTGTGAATATAAGACAGAAGCTGCGGGACAAAGTATGCCATGAAAAGGAAAACAATGAAAAAGAAGCATCTCGCTATGAAAGCAGCATCGCGAGGAAAGTATGCCGCAGATGCGGGAGTGAGCGGAAAAAAGCAGCCCGCTTTAGAAAAAAGATTATATGGAAAGATTGCTGCGGATAAGGAAGCAGACGGTAAAGCGGCTGTCCATACAGCTGCACCGAAAGCATATGCACCTAAAATATCAGTCATTATGTCAGTATACAATATGGCGGACGACCCGCTTTTGTATCAGTCAGTCAATTCCATATTAAGACAGACATATGATAACTGGGAGCTTATCATCTGTGACGATGGCTCAACAGACCATACACTGTACATCCTGTGCCGATTTGCGACAGATCAAAGAATAAGGGTATTAAGAAATTCCACTAACAGAGGGGCCGGAGCGGCAAGAAATGCATGTATTCGTGCTTCGTCAGGAAAATATATTGCGGTAATGGATGCAGATGATGTATCTGATCCGCGCAGGCTGAAAAAACAGGCAGAATTTCTGGAAGCACATCCAGAATATGCATTTGTCGGAAGCAGCGTATGGCTGAAAGACAGACATGGCATCTGGGGAAGGCGCAGACTAGAGGAAGTGCCAGAGAGGAAATCTTTTTTGAGCACGCTTCCATTGGTGCATCCTTCTGTGATGATACGTGCCGATGCTGTAAAAGCGCTGAGAGGATATACACAGGCAGGGGTGGCAAGGCGGGCGGAAGATTATGAGTTTTTTATGCGTCTGTATGCGCTGGGATACAAGGGTTATAACATGCAGGAAGAACTGGTCAGTTATCTGGAAGAACTGGATTCTTACAAAAAGCGGAATTATAGAAGCCGGATAGCGGAATGCGTCGTGAGGCTGCGGGGATTTAAGCAGCTGGGCATTTTAAAGGGGAATCTCCGGTATGTGTTCAAACCGCTGGCGGTAGGACTGGTTCCAAAGAAGCTGCTCTGGAGACAGCATAGAAGGAAATTTTCAATAAAATGATAGGAATAGTCATATTAAATTATAAAAACTGGGATGATACCAGACATTGCGTTGAGAGTATACATAAGAATCCGCCAGAAGATGCATATCAGATCATACTGGTAGATAATGCCTCGGAAAACAGGCCGGAATATGATCTGGAGGGCTGGGTCAGGAAACACCGGATTCTGTTTATTCAGAATAAAAAAAATCTGGGATATAATGCCGGAAATAATGTGGGAATACGAAAAGCGCTGGAGACAGGATGCAGCGCAGTCCTGATTTCGAACAATGATGTGAAGTATTTTCCAGGCAGCATCCAGTGTATGCGGGATTATTTGAAAAAACATCCGCGCACAGGGATTGTCGGGCCGAAAATTCTGGATGGGCATGGACGGGTGCAGAAAAGCTGTATCTGCCGCAGGGTGGGGCTTAAGGAAAAATATCTGGTCTGTACGAAAGCGAACCTGTTGTTTCGTAACAGTTATCGGTCTTATTTTGGCTTTGACAGGGATTATAATAAGACGTTTCCCGTATATGCGGTGCTGGGCTGCTGTTTTATGATGTCAAGGTCTTGTGCAGAAGCTGTAGCACCGTTTGATGAACATCCGTTTTTATACGAAGAAGAGGCGATGCTCGGCATCCGCATGGAGCAGGCCGGACTTGAGACTGTGTATGATCCGCAGGCGGCTGTTGTGCATCTGCACGGAGGGAGCACGAAATATCACAGGGCAGCGGCGTTTACACAAAATGTACGCAGTGAGATCTATTATTGCAAAAACTATCTAAAGGCAGCAGACTGGCAGATTTATCCGCTGTATTTTTATAGAATCCTGCTTTATCTGCTCCGCTGCGCTAAAAGCAGAGAGTTTCGAAAGGACTGGAATTGTTTTTTGAAGACAACAGCATCGGAGATGACGAAAGCAGAAAATGTAGAAACGGAAAATGCAGGAATGCAAGATTTTGAAATAGAAGAGCCGTTGGTATCAGTGCTTGTCCGTACGCGCAAAAGACCGCAGATTTTAAAAAGGGCGCTGAACAGCATTCGGCAGCAGACCTATGCAAACATTGAAGTGATTATTGTAGAGGATGGAAAAAATACTGCAGAAGAGATGCTAAAAAAGGAATATGCCGATCTGCGTTACGTGTATGAAGCAGCGGGAAAAAAGATCGGACGCTCTAAGGCGGGGAACCGGGCCATGCAGCTGTCCTCCGGTGTATATTTAAATTTTTTGGATGATGATGACGAGCTTTTTCCGGAACATATACAGCGGCTTGTAAATGCACTGAGAGGCAGGAAGGAAAAAGCTGCTTATAGTGTGGCGCAGGAGCGGCAGAGTACCATACAGCCGGAAGATCGTCTGTCAATAAGGCAGGGAAAGAATGGAAGCCCGTTAATGAAGCAAGCGAAGTATAGCAGTCTGATTGGAAAGCATAAACGGAGCGGCGATCGGCTTAAAAAGAGCATCGATCTGCATATAGGTATGGATGGCTGCAGGCAAATAAAAAAGAAGTATATCCGATACAGACAGCCATTCCACAGGCTTCTGCTGTATACAGAAAATTATATCCCCATTCAGAGCATTTTATTCGAACGGTCCTTGTTTGAGACATATGGCGGCATGGATGAAGAAATAGGGATGATGGAAGACTGGGATTTATGGGTAAGATATTCTACAGCCACAGATTTTGTATATGTCGATCAGGTGACATCCTGCTACTACGTGCCTTATAAGCGAAAGCATAAAAAAGAGAGAGCAGACGGGTTAAAAACAGATGTGGAAAAGCTGGACAAAAAGTTCCGTTCTTATCAGATGACCATGACTGTTGGCCAGATTCATGAGGAAATGAAGTATATCATCAGGGAATATAAAAATAGGGGGCTGCTGCGTTATATGCGGATGTTTTTTCGCATATTTGTGCTGGGAGAGTGACTGCTTTGATGGAGAAAAAAATATCGGAAAAAATGTATGCTGCGAAGCTGCAGGATACGCCAATAGAAAAAACTATACAAAAAGTTTATGTCACAAGGCCGTCACTGCCGCCGTTTGATGAATTTATAGAAGAGATTAAAGATTTGTGGGATTCCAGGCGTCTGACGAATATGGGCAGCAAGCATAAGGAGCTAGAAGAACAGCTGAAGCAGTATCTGCGCGTTGGACATGTGTCATTAGTGGTAAACGGGCATATGGGACTGGAGCTGGCGATTCAGGCAATGCGCCTGACAGGGGAGGTTATCACAACGCCGTTTACATTTGCATCAACGACTCATGCGATTGTGCGCAATGGTCTGACTCCGGTATTTTGTGATATTGAGCCGGATACTTATACGATGAATGCAGATCAGATCGAATCATTGATTACAGACCATACTTCAGCGATTCTGCCGGTACATGTGTATGGCAGCCTGTGTGACGTGGAAAAGATTCAGAAGATTGCAGACAAATACGGCCTGAAGGTCATCTATGATGCTGCACACGCATTTGGAGAAGCTTATCGGGGAATCGGAGCCGGAAGCTTTGGAGACGCGTCTGTATTCAGCTTTCACGCGACGAAGGTGTTCCATACAATAGAAGGCGGTGCAGTGTGTTTTTCGGATGATGAATATGGAATGGACATATACCGCCTGAAAAATTTTGGAATCCGCGGGCCGGAAAGAGTTGACTTTGTCGGAGCGAACGCAAAGATGAATGAATTTCAGGCTGCAATGGGGCTGTGCAATCTGAGGCATTTCAATGAGGAAATTAAAAAAAGAAAAAAGGTATATGAACAGTATATGGAGCGTTTAAGCGGGCTGGTTGGTGTAAAGCTTATGAAGCAGCAGGCAGATGTAAAATATAATTATGCTTATTTCCCGGTTGTATTTGAAGAAAAGGAATTTGGAGCTACAAGAAACGAAGTGTTCAAGCAGCTGGCGCAGGCAGGAGTGTATGCAAGAAAGTATTTTTATCCGCTGACAAGTATGTATGACTGTTATCATGGATTGTTCGACGCACGAAAGACGCCTGTTGCACTCAGTGTGTCAAAAAGGGTTTTGACGCTGCCGATGTATGCAGAGCTGTCAGAACGCGATGTTGACAGAGTATGTCAGTTGATTCGAAGAGCCGGGAGAAAAAATAGTGTGTATGGAAAATAAGTTGATTCTAAGCAGCGGGAAGAAAAATAGCGTGTATGGAAAAATAAGTTGATTCTAAGCAGCGGGAAGAAAAATAGCGTGTATGGAAAAATAGCAGATATGAAAAAGATAGCAGATATGGAAAAACAGGTTGATTTTTAGCGCAAGAAAGAAAAATAGCGTATATGGAAGAATAGCGTGTATGGAAAAACAGGGAGCATGATATGAGAAAATGTATCGTCTGCGGCAGAAGTCTGGAAAGATATGTGCCAATAGAACAGAAATATCGAAAAAATACAAAGCCGGAGACATTGAACCGGGAGGAATACTCATGTCCATACTGCTATGCCGTAGACCGTGACAGACTGATTACTGCATTTTTAAAACGTTTGCTGTTATCAGATGATTTGGGTGATTCGGGTGATTCAGATCATTCTTTCAGTAAAAGCACAGAGCGCAGATTTGATCTGCTGGAGATCGCGCCTTCCGGGGCACTACAGCGGTACCTGAATTCTCATTGGGGGGGGGTAAATCTATATACAGCAGATTTATATATGCCAGATGTTACCTGCCAGACTGACATTCAGAATATGGAGCAGATCGAGGACGGTGCCTTTGATATGATTGTCTGCAGCCATGTATTGGAGCATGTCCGCTCAGACAGGCAGGCGATGAGAGAGATGTATCGGGTATTAGATTCTAATGGTCTGGCAGTCATTCTTGTTCCGATCGATCTGGAACGGGAATACATAGATGAGGAATGGGGACTTTCCGAAGAAGAAAATAGCAGAAGGTTTGGACAGGAAGATCATGTCAGAGCTTACAGCAGGCGGGGATTTCTGGAACGTATGCAGGAAACAGGCTTTCGTGTGTTTGTGTTAGATGAGGGATATTTTACGTTTCAGGAGTTTCGTGAAAATGCATGGACACAGACCTCTGCATTGTATGTAGCCTGTAAAGAAGACAGCCCGTATACCTGCCGGGAAAGGCTTGCGGCACAATTTGTGGCACTGCATAGGTGTGTTCCGGTGGAACAGGAATATCTGCCGGCATCCTCAGCCTGCAATTATTGGCTGGATGTGTGCGAGGTTACGAAAGACGGTCTGTACCTGTGGGGATGGATTTATATCATTGACCACAACAGCAGAAAGTCCAAATTAAAAGTGATGCTGAAAAATGAAACAAATCAATATCTATATGGCACAGAGTTTCGCAAAAGAGAAGATATACAAGAAAGATTCGGACAGGACAAATGCTATTTATATTCTGGAATTGACTGCGTGTTGCCGCTGAGTGAACTGTCAGAAGGAATATATGAGATATGGCTGCTGATTTGCAGCGGCTGTGCAAGGTACCGAATTGATTTGCAGCAAGAGCTTGTAATTAATAGAAGATAACCGCTGCTCAGGAACTGTTAAGAAATAACTTGTGAATCGTGCACAGGATTTTTCTCATGGAGCGCTGTTAAAAATCAGGCGCATAGCGGGCTGTGTAACTGATTTTTTAACAGCACCTTTGGAGAAAAAGACAAGCAATATCACAAGCTATTTCTTAACAGTTCCATAGGCAAGCTGGAAACAGACCAAGGGGGAGGGCATGGAGCTGGTAAGTGTGGTTATGCCGTGTTATAACGACGGACGATATCTGCAGGAAGCTGCAGCGTCTGTAAGAGAACAGACATATCCGGAATGGGAGCTGATTATTGTAGATGACGGCTCGGACGATGAAGAAACGATACAGATCATAAAACAGATGAATTCAGAAAAGGTAAAAATATTTCATACAGACCATGTAAGGCCGGCAGAAGCAAGAAATTACGGAATCCGTCATGCGCATGGAAAATACATCCTTCCTCTGGATGCGGATGACAGGATTGACAGGACTTATATAGAAAAAGCAGTGGGAGTTATTGAGTCAGATGAAAAAATCGGTGTCGTATACTGCGAAGCAGACCTGTTTGGAGCAAAAAGCGGAAAGTGGGAGCTGCCGCGGTATTCTTTTAGGAAAATGCTTCTGGACAATATTGTGTTTGTTACTGCACTGTTTTATCGGGAGGACTGGGAAAAAACGGGCGGATTTAACAGGAATATGACATCCGGGATGGAGGATTATGATTTCTGGCTGGGGATACTGGAGTTGGGACGGGAGATCTATCAGATTCCTGAGACGCTATTTCATTACCGCGTCAAGCAGGCATCGCGCACAACGGGATTTCAGTCTGATTATAAGCAGATGCAGGATGCATACCGTCAGATTTATAGGAATCACAGAGGGTTCTATGAAAAAAATCGGGAAGAATATGCACTGATCCTTCGGGATGCACTGGTGGAACAGGTCTCCATCCGCATGAAATACGAAAAAGTATTTGAGAAAGTACAGAAGTATTATCGGTATCCCCTGCTTGGAAAAATTATTAAAAAATTGACAGCGGGATAATATAGAATTAGTCAGAAAATAATCTTTATTAAATATGTTGGTTACTTTTTTACAGCACAGCTGTTTTCTGGCCGGGGTGTGAAAAGTAACAGATTTTCTGTATTTGATAGACAGGAGAAGATCATGATTATATTTACATCGATCTGTGCGAATTATACACACAAAGCAAGAGCTCTGGCAGAATCCGTAAAAAAGCATATGCCGGATGCAGTCTTTATGGTATGTCTGACAGAACGTGAGATTCCTAAGAAGGTACATTCTAAGTATTTTGACGATGTGATTTTATCAAAGGATATGTGGGAAGGGAATTTCAACAGATACATATTCAAGCACTCCATTGTGGAAGCTTCGACGGCGGTGAAGGGACAGTTTTTTCTCTATCTGATGGAGCATTATCCGCAGGAGGAACAGTTTGTATATCTGGACCCGGACTGTTATGTGTATGCGGATTTTGTGGAATTAAGAGAACTGCTGAAGTCAAGGCCCATTGTGGTATGTCCGCATCTGCTGCAGCCGGGGAATATTGATATGGAGCTTTCTTCGGCTGCGCACGGTGTGTACAACCTTGGATTTCTGGCTGTGAACAGGAGCGGGGAAGCAGAGCGTTTTGTCAGGTGGTGGGCACAGAGGCTGTATTTATTCTGCTATGATGACATCCAGCGAGGGATTTTTACCGATCAGAAGTGGATAGATCTGGCTCCATGTTTTTTTGATGTAGAGATTTTAAAGCACCGGGGATACGATTTTGCGACATGGTCGCTGATGGACTGCGGGATGACAAAAGAGAACGGGGCGTATTATGTGAAGGGAGAGCCACTGCGGTTTATTCATTTTTCAGGATATGGGGCTGTGATTGAAAAATGCATGAAGGACTGGCTGCCAGAAGGGGAGCATTCATTCAGGGAGCTGTATCGGGAGTATACAAAGAGGCATGAAGCGAATGATGCGGACGGCGTGTCGAAGTCGGCGTGGAGTTATGGGGTGTATGATTCTGGGGAAAAGATTGATGATGCTCTGCGGATCAGATATCGGCAGAATGATGAGGTGATGTTTGGGATAGAGGATCCGTTTGCAGCAGGAAATAAGCAGTTGAAGAGAATATTAGGAAAGAAAAATAAAGGAAGAAATAAGTATCAAAAAATCAAGAAATCTATTCAGAAAGATGGCATAAAAGCTACTTTTATGAAAGGATTAAACTACTTGAAATAAGAAAGGCTGGAGCGAATGTCTGAGTTTGGTAGAAAAATGGTTAATAAAATGATCCATGTCATTTTCTTGTGTTTTATATCAGTAATTTTAAGTCTGATATTCGATCAGGTGATATTAAGGGGTGTAAATCATTTTCTGCTTATGATTCAGGAAAAATTGATTTATTTAAATCCAAACAGCGGGGTTTCTAATTACACCATTTTCCGGTATTTTAATAAGACATCAGAATTTTCTGTGCCAAGAATATACTTCTTTTCCATTATAATTTTTTTCTTCATGTTATTAAAACAGTGGAAAAACTATGAAGTATATAAGCATAGGTATATTTTTGCTGGTATTTTACTTCTGATGCTTGTTATAGGTAAATTTTCAGGATCGTCCTTAGGATATTATGATGGGATGCTTTCAGATAATACGAAAGATTATGTAGAAAGTACCTTATTGGGGATTCCTCAGGGGCTGCGCGGAGATGAATGGGCAACAGAAAAACCTTATTACTTTGCGCAGGATAGTGTGAATTATTCCTATTATAATACAAATCTTATGCTGGATGGGTGTGATATGGCTGTCTCAGCATTTGCACCTGTTAAAAATATCATGATTATTGCGCGTCCTGATTTATGGGGATTTTTATTTCTGCCGAAGGATTATGCATTTTCATTTTACTGGAATTTAAGATTGATAGTTTTGTTTATGGCTTCCTTTGAACTCGGAGCCATGCTGACACAGAAGTATAAATATGGAGTGATTTTTGGATTGATGGTCTGTTTTGCACCACCGGTACAATGGTGGCTGTCTCAGACACTGATGATCATCATTTGGAGCGGAGAATATTTTATAGTATTTTTTAATAAAATCCTGTCGGAAAATGCAGGATCGAAAAAAATAATATTTATGGTGTTAGCGTCGTGGATGGCTGTTATTTATATTTTTACATTATATCCGGCTGTACAAGTGCCTATGGGATATATTTTCGCGGCATTACTGTTGTATCTCGTGTTCAGAAACTGGGATCATAAGCCTTTTCATATTAAAAATATATGTTGCTTTGGGTTTATAGCAGGAGTAACGGTCATTTTTTGTATATATTTTTATCATATGTCGGGTACAGCAATGATAACGCTGCTGAATACTACTTATCCGGGAAGTGCCAGAAAATGGACTGCACTGCATTGGGATTATGAGCTGCTGCAGCTGGTGAATCCTTTTACATGGCTGAAATATCTGCAGACAATCAATAATTGTGAGGCAAGTCAGTATTACTCATTGATTCCTTTTGTAGTGATCGGATTGTTGTTTATGATAGCAAGAAAAATAGATCAGTGCGATGAAAGAGTACTTCTGATTAAGATTTTAGTCAGTATCAGCGGATTTCTATGGATGATTGCATATTTGCCGGAAATACCGTTATTTAATAAAATTACGCTGCTGTCTTTTTCATATCCTGTCAGAATTTTATTAGCATCAGGCTATGGATTTATGCTATCTGCTTTGATTATGATGTCAGTCTGGCAGGACAAAGAGGCTTCTGTGGAAGACAAAAAGATCAAACGCATAATTGTAGTTTTGATTTATTTCATTTTGGCTGTACTTTCAATGAACAGCGCTCTATTAAGGGAATATATGGGCGAGAATCTGATATCGAGATTATGCATTCTGATTTTTTTGGCGGTATATGTGTACAGCGGGTATCAGCTTCTGTTAGGAACTGCTGAGTCAGTCAGGAATTTTGCGGCACTTTTTATATCTGTTTCTATTTTTTCAACAGTTTTTATAAATCCTGTGACTTATGGTACAGATTCTATGTTTGAAAAAAAGTCAATGAAAGAAATACGAAGAATTGATGAAAAGGAACCGGGAAGATGGATGGTCTCAGGGCATACCACAATATCTAATTTAGTGACAGCTCAAGGTGTGGCGAGAGTCAGCGGAACCTATTATTATCCGGATAAAAAAATGATGGAAATCATCGATTCTGAACATGAATATGAAGATCTGTGGAATCAGTATGCCCATATCGATATGAGATTGACTGCGGGAGAGAATTATATCACGCAGTATGATGAAGAAGCAGATATGATGTTAGGCGGGGTTGATCGAATTATATATATCAATCTTTATACAGCCAGAAAATTAAATATAAAATATATATTTGCTAAATATGATGTGCCAAAAGAATATGTGGATAGTGGACAGATAGGAGAAATTTATAGAAATGAGGTCGATATGTGGAGAATTTTTAAAATTTACGAATGAAAGAGTGAGTGGGATTTTAGATCAATGCTATAGATTTTTCTACAAGTATAAGGGCAGGATCTTTGCTGCCACTTTCATGTGTATTTTTATCATTTCGATCTGGGTCCGTTTTATGGCAGTTGATTTTCATAGAGAAATTTCTTTGGCAGGGAGTGATGAGGCAGCATATCATTATGCGGCAGAGAATTTATTGAAATACGGTGTATTTACGATTGACCGGGATGGAAGTGTTTATCATGGGATCAATCAGCCTGAACCATCCAGTGCCCTGCAGATCGGATATCCATTGGTCATAGCGCTTCTTTATACTCTATTTGGACATGAGACGCGGGTGATTTTTGTTTTTCAGTTTGTTTTAAGTATGATGGATTTATTGCTGATAGCCGCCATTATGTATATTTGTAACTGCAGGAAGTGGGCTGTTTGTTTCGTTACATTGCTCGCAGGCATCTACCCAGGGTTTATTTATAATATTGACAAAATGCTGACAGAACAGCTGTTTAAGACATTATTACTGATATTTGCAGCAGCATTTCTTTATGCGCTGAATACGAAGCATGGCAGATCTAAAATGATTATGTATATGATTAGCGCGTTGGTTCTTGGATTTGCAGTATTTACAAGAGGGCTGGCATTTCCTTTTTTATTTTTGGCCTTGTATATGATATATTTTTACGAATCGATGCATAGGACCAAAAATTTGGCCTTATATGCTGTAACATTTAGTGTTACACAGATTTGGTGGTGGATCAGGAATGGAATACTTTTTAATCGGCTGATACTATTGTCGGATGCAGGAGTAGGACCAAAGATTTGGGGAATGATGCCTTACTATTTGGATATGACATCTTCGGCAGGAAAGACTGCTGAAGAACTGTGCCATTTAAATTTAGAAATCAGCCTGCCATTATTTTTTCGCTGGAAAATATTTGGAACTATCAATTATTTGTGGAGTGATATTTGGGATGAGGGAATCGTCCATAGTCCTTTTCGAGAACTGCTGTGGATACATATTATTTTATTGATTACAGTATTGCTCTATCCAAGGCTGGTGCGCAGATGCAGTGAAAATATATTGTTTATTACATCTTTTCCAATAGCGTTTACCATGATGAACCTGCCGTATCATGGCCTGCCGAGATATTTATATCCGTCTGTTTCATTTATCTTTATCGCTTTGGGAATGCTGCTTTCGAATCACAGCAGTGTGAAAAGAGAAAATGAAGGTAAAAAGGAAAAAATAAAAAACATATTAGAGAAATGTTATTTTGGTGGAACAGTTTTGTTTTCTGTAGTCTTGTTTCTAAGCCTTATGTTTGGTTATAGCTTTAACATAGAAATGTCTGACTGGCGGCTGCACAAATATTTAGATACGAGTGTATATGCAGCGGACCAAGGTGAAGTAATCTTAAATCAAGAATACTTTGAAGATGATGTTGTGATTGAAAACAGCAGCAAAAGTGGCAGTTTTTATGAAAACTGCATAGATGCACCGAGCTTTATAAAAATGAATTGCCAGACTGTACAAGAGAAAGTGACTACCAAGGTCAGTATCAATATGCAGGGCGGTTATTTATTTGATTATATGATCGTGTACTGGAAAAATCCTGATATGGAAGTTATGGACGAGGATCATGTATACTGCTTTCCCATTAATATATTTCAAAAGAAACACTCGGTATATTTAGATGGAGACGCTGATTCACTAATGATTATTCCAATGCGTTTTCGCGGAGGAAGATTTAAATTTGATTCGATTACTGTAGAGAAAATAAAATACTAAATGATCTGCTGTTGACAGTGTAAATTCGAAAAAATGGAGAACAGTTATGTGGGAGATTATTGACTATCATCAGGAGCATTTTCATGAGATGCTAGAAATGACCATTGAGAATTATGGAGTGAGTAATCATATTTCTGACAAAGATTTTATAGAATATGAGTATTTTTCTAATCCTGAAGGGAACGCATTTATTAAGCTGGCATATGATCGAGAACAACAGCGTCTGGCGGGACAGTATATTGTAATACCAAGAAGATTTTTTGTTGATGGCAGGCTGATGGCAAGTGTGCTGTCATTAAATACACTGACAAGGGCTGAATACAGAGGTCAGCAGGTATTTACAAGGCTTGCAGAAGCGGTATATGAAGAGTGCAGGAAACAGAACAAATATTTTTGTTATGGCGCGCCGAATCAAAACTCTTTTCATGGATTTATAAAAAAGCTGGCTTTTGACAATATTGGAAAAGTTCCATTATATCTTAAAATATTAAATCCATACAGACTGATTTGTGACAAAATACATATTCCATATAAGCATACTTCATCTGAGATAAAATATTCGGACAGGAAAGCAGAACATAATCAAAAAGAAGATCTTCAAATAGTAGAAGTAACCGATAAAAATATTTACTTGTTTGATCTGTTTTGGGAAAGAATCAGATATAAATATTCTGTGATTGGCGTAAGGGATGCAGAATATATAAAATGGCGTTATCTGCATATGCCGTTACGAGAATACACTCTGTATATGGCTGTCCAGAATCAGAAGCCTTTGGGGTATATCATTGGAAGAATTTCAGAAGTTGCTGGGATGAGGTGCGGTATGCTGGTTGACTTTTTAGTAGTGAAAGGAAAGCATACAGCTGCAAATATGCTGCTGGATAAAATAATTTCCGATTTTAAGAAACACAGAATAGGACTGCTGGGGTGCTTAATGAAGGAAGAAAGTGAAGAAGCAGGATATTTAAACAAAAAAGGTTTTTTTGTATGTCCTCAAAAATTATTACCGCAGCCATTTCCGATTATATTAAGACAATTTGGACATTTAAATGAAAACAGTAATAAGGCGCTGAATAACTTTTCACATTGGTTTTTTACAATGGGAGATTATGACGTAATTTAGCAATGGCTGTAAGAAAAAGATAAAAGGAATAGGATGAAGATGCAGATTAAAAATATTTTTACCATAGACGTAGAGGACTGGTTTCATGCAAATTATGAAAATGGATTATTTCACAACCATAGCAATATGATCTCAACAGTTGAAGCAAATGTTGACAGGCTTCTGGAGATTTTTGAATTGTATCAAGTGAAAGCCACATTTTTTGTCCTTGGATCAATAGCCAGACAGCATTCCAAAATGATTATAAAAATTGCTGAGCAGGGGCATGAGATCGCAAGTCATGGATATGGACATTTGTTAGTTTACGAGCAGACACCGGAAGAGTTTCGTGAAGATGTCCTGAAAAGCAAAATGATATTGGAAGATTTAACTGGCAGAAAAGTGACAGGCTATCGAGCACCTTCATGGTCTATCACTGAACAGTCAGTGTGGGCGTTAGATCTTCTGGAAGAATTGGGCTTTCGTTACAGCTCCAGTATTTTTCCTACCAGAAACTATTTGTATGGGATCAGCTATGCACCACGATTCATTCATGGATGTAATATTTATGGTAAAAAAGATTTTCAATTATTAAATATACCTCCATCAACAAAAAAGCTTCGATCAGATAAAATACTGGGAGGAGGGCTGCCGTTTTCTGGCGGCGCGTATTTCCGGCTGCTGCCATATAGGCTGATTAAACGTTTTACAGACGAAATTAACAGAAAAGAAAAGCAGCCTGTCGTTTTCTATCTGCATCCGAGAGAAATAGATATAAAACAGCCGAGGCTGAAATTGAAAATGAGGGATTATTTGATTCATTATTATGGAATCAGGAATTGTGAGAAAAAGCTAATAAAGATCTTAAACGAATATAAGTTTGAGACGATTGCTTCGATGCTGAATCGTGAAGATGAGCGGTTACATAAGACGGGGGATGTACATGAAGGCGTTAGTAATCATTCCAGCTTATAATGAGCAGGAAAATATATTATATACCATTCAGGATCTGGATGCCTATTATCCGCAGATGGATCGTGTAGTTATAAACGATGATTCACAGGATCATACGAGAGAAATTCTTGAAAAATTTCATATTAACCATATTAATCTCCCGGTAAATCTTGGAATCGGAGGCGGAGTACAGACGGGTTATTTATATGCATATGAAAATGGGTATGACATAGCGATTCAATTAGATGGAGATGGGCAGCACTGTGCATCAGAGATTGGAAAAATCATGCAGCCGATTCTGGACGGGGAGGCAGATGCTGTGATTGGATCCAGATTCATTATAAAAGAAGGTTATCAATCGACTTTTTTCAGGCGTATGGGGATCCGTTTTTTAAGCAGTATGATTTGGAGCTGCACAGGCAAAAAGATTTATGACGTTACAAGCGGCTTTCGTGCAGTAAATAGAAGATTTATCGAGATATTTTCTATGGAGTATGCTCAAGATTATCCAGAACCAGAAGCGATTGTAACAGTTTCAAAATATAATGGAAGGATATGTGAAATACCGGTTGTTATGAGAGAGCGCAAAAGCGGAAAAAGTTCCATTCAATCTATTCAGTCGTTATATTATATGATAAAAGTGTCGCTGGCTATAATCTTTCGAAAAATGAACGGGTCTAAGAGAGGTGAAAAAAAGTGAGTCCTATGCTGCGCTGTTTATTAATGATTGTAATGATTGCATACTTCGGATTAATCATTCATCTGCTGAGGCGGGAAAAGTTTTTATTAAGGTATGGTATTCTATGGCTGTTAAGCGGAATCGTAATGCTGATTGTGGTAATTTTTCCCGATTTGCTGGTTACATTTACGGATATTTTGGGAATTGAGATAGCGTCTAATGGACTTTTCGCAGTAAGTATCTTTTTGGTTATTATGATGTTAGTCTTTTTGACGGCTGTTGTGACAGAGCTTACTTCTAGAATAAAAAAGATGGCTCAAAAGACGGCAATAATGGAAAAACGATTGAGAGACTTGGAAGATTTTAAAAGATAAGAAGAGAGGATCGAATGAAATGATAAGGAAGAGTAATCAAAACAAAAATAGGAATAAAGACATGATTGATAAATTATTACAGTCTTATCCGAGAAAGCATCCTGACTTGCCGCAGAACTACCAAAAGATTTATAAGCAGCATTATAAGGAAAATAGAGATGGAGCCACAAAAGCCAGTTCATTCGCAAGAAAGTTTGAAGGAAGCCTGCATAAAAAAGTTGCCAAGAGCATAAAGCGAGGCAGTGCAGCAAAAACGCTGGAAATCGGAGCGGGAAACTTAAACCAGTTAAATTATGAGCAGACTGAAATATATGATATAGTAGAACCTTTTCAGGAGCTTTTTATCAATTCTCCTAATCTAAAGCATGTTAGAAATATCTATTCTGATATAACTGAGATTAAGAATGAAAAATATGACCGGATTACTTCCATTGGATGTTTTGAACATGTGGAAAATTTACCGGAAATGGTATACGTTACAACGAAGCTGATGAATAAAAAGGGAAAATTATGCGTAGTGATTCCAAATGAAGGAAGGTTTCTATGGAAGCTGGCATATACAATTACAACAGGGAGGGAATTTGAAAAAAGATATGGATTAAAGTATGAGACAATGATTCGGCATGAGCATATTAATACTGCTGATGAGATCGAGCAGATTCTAAAATATTATTATACAAAAGTTAAAATTAGTTTTTGGGGGATTGGCAGAATGTTTTCCATTTTTAGATATTATGAATGCAGTAAGATCGGAAGAGCACACGTCTGAACTCCTGTCACTAATACAGATCTCGTAT
>CANDMV010000097.1 GCA_947385875.1 uncultured Eubacterium sp.
AGTCTCGTTTGGGCGGTACTTTGTGTAAGATTGGCAGTCCATTATTAAGTTTTTTTATGTTCCCTTTGTACACCGTTGCAAAGTATACAGGAAGCTTTCTGCATCTCTAACTTACTGCATCGTCTTTTCTAAATAAACCCATATGTGCAGTCTGCTTGCCACCAACAAGCAAAAAGCTTTCAGGCTTCAAACAAAAGCAATAGATGCCTATGTGACAGAACTTTTGTTTGTAAGCTGAAATTATCAAAAAGTGTACTTTTTGATAGCTCCTCGTATCTACTTAAATTTACCATATTGTTGTCGTAGATGCAAGTTTATTTAACCAATTTGCATGATATAAATGAAAAGAAAGAGCATTTTATTAAAAATACATATAAATATATGCACAAAATGATTGAATTGCTTCCATAAAATAATTATCAAAAAGTACACTTTTTGATAGTTTTTTATATTACATTCTTTTTCATAATCCGATACTCTTTAAGCTTCCGGTAGAATGTAGCCTGACTCAATCCGCTCCGATCCAAAGCTTCTTCAAATGATATTTTCTTCCTTTCCCACTCGCCGACAATCTTTGGAAACTCCTGAGGCACCGTCACCTCCGGTCTGCCAAACTTCACACCCCTTGCCCTTGCGGCTTCGATTCCCTGTTCCTGCCTCTTCCTGATATTCGACCGCTCTGATTCTGCCGCAAACGATAAAATCTGTAAAACCAGATCTGCAATAAATGTCCCCATCAGATCCTTTCCATTGCGCGTATCCAGAAGCTGCATGTCTATGACACAAATATCAATACCTATCTCTTTGGTCAAAGTACGCCACTGATTCTGTATTTCTTCGTAATTACGCCCCAGACAGTCGATACTGAGAATGTAAAGCAGATCCCCCTCTTCTAATCTCTCAACCATCCTTATATACTGCGGCCGGTCAAAATCCTTTCCTGACTGCTTATCTACATATATGTTTGTCATAGGCACCCCCTTCTCCTGCATTGCCGCCATCTGCCTGTCCTCATTCTGGTCCATGCTCGATACACGGACATACCCATAGATTCCGCTCATTTTCTGCCTCCTGTTCTATAACTCCTTTCTCTTTTGTGTCAATATCGCTTTATGCTCTGTATCGCATTTGTAGTCAGAATATAATACTCTTGCGACACTAATACTATAAACTAAGCATACCCATGTGTCCTAAAGTAAATTCGCAGGAGCTGTTAAGAAATAACTTGTAAATCGTGCGCAGTATTTTTTAACAGCACTCTCAGAAATAAAGACAGGCAGTATCGCAGGTTATTTCTTAACAGTTCCTTAGTTTCTATTCAGATATTAATTTGATATAATACAAAACAAAAAGCGCACAGGCAAATTCATAAGTGTCATAGCAGCAGGCTCAAAATCAAAAGAGACGGTATTGCAGGACGCAAAAAAAGAAGCTGTCAGTTTTGACGGCTTCTTTTTATTCATAAGATAAGAGAGGATATCCTGCTTTTCTCTGATATTGTCTGCATGATATGATTACGATCTTTATTATGTTTACTGTCACCTTAATTGATTCCTATTGGAGATTAAATTCTGCATATAGCTTCTCAAGCATACCTACTATCGTCATGCATTCACCCATCTCCTTACCGATATTTTATAAAACAGCCTCTGTTTCTTCAGTTCCTCTCATGCTTAAGATTAAACTCTGCATACAGCTTCTCTAACAGCTGCGTATTGTCAGAACTGATGATCTGTTCTATATCTTCATCCCGTCCCTGCTGCTTTAAACAGCGGAATAATGTTTTCAGACGATCTTCTCCTTTCTTTTCTCCTCGCTTTTCTGCCCTCTGTTCAAACATACCTACTATTGTCATGCATTCATCCGCCTCCTTCACTATACTTTTAGAATATTCTGCATATGGATTATATTCAGGATCTCCTGCTTTTTTTACAAACACTGCCTGCAGATACCTGATTAAGCTGTCATCCGTTCCCAAATCCTCCGCAAAATCTTCTGCTAAAAATACAAGGCACAGGTGAATCAGGTCTGCCTCGCTATTTAGTTTTTTAACCGCTGCATCAAATCCTGCCTTTTTTTTGGGGCTGTATTCCCTGCTCTCCTCCGTCCGGCTGTTTGTGCCGGACAGCGTGAACTCATGCCTGCAGTACTGGAGCGCGCTTGGTATGTCATTGACTATAATCCATATGGAATAGACTGGCTTTAATTTCCCATAATCTTCTTCACCTGCATTTGTAAGCTGTCTGCTCACCATCCGGCTGCAGTAATAGATTCCACGCTTCGGCAGCGGATAGCCCGGGCTTTTTTCCCTCTGCATTTCCAGATCCAGATATAGGTCTACCGACAGCGTATCTTCTGATACTGGAAGCCGGCAGCAAATCATGACATCATAATATGTCTTTTGCTCATCTGCTTTTCCCACATCTTCTGCCCCGATATTCGCAGCCACCTCCGCATCCCCCTGAACGGAAACGATCAGCCCCTCTATTTCCATAAGGGACAGTCCGCCATATTCCTTTACTACATTTTTCAGAATCGGAGACAAAAACTTTTTATTCTGAAACAGCTGCTTAAATTTCTGGTCATACGTATACTCTGACTCCTTTATTTCCTGTCTGCCTTTCTGCTGTGACATTGAACTTCCCTTCCATTCTATTATCTAATGTGTAAGTACAGTTTTAGTATACGATATCAGCAAAACAAAAGCAATTAAAGTTTTACTTGCTAAAGTCAAGATAACCCTTGATGCCTAACCCCACAAGCTTGTCCTGATGCTTTACAAACGCTTTCCGGGCCAAATCACCTGCAAGGCTTTCCAATGACTGGCCAAGCAGGTCTTTTGCCATCGCGGCGTATATAACATTCGTTGAATCCAGAACCAATTTTTCCAAACCATTAAGACAGTCCGCAATGCCTTATCGATTTTCTTAGTGCGACTGCCCCATGTTCTCTCGAAGAAAAATCGTTACCATTCATCCTTCGGTTCACAGTATCAAATTATCCCTCGTTTCTATCAGTTCAAATCTTTCATCTCACCCTCACAAACCCTTTCCGAATCAGCAGCAGCGCCGCCGCCCCAATTCCAAGATATGCAATCACCACCATACCCATATAAGGTATCACACAATCACCTGCAGCATAACTCACAAAAGCACCCATCATCTCTTTGACATCCATTACCCTGATCGGAAATAAATAATTAATATGGTTCCATAAACCACTCTTTTTGCTCATCGGAAGAAATGCCGGTACAATCATAACTGCCTTGCCGATTACCAACGCGGCAAACGAAGAATGCAGCCTTGCCGAACACATGAGCAGAAACAGTGTAATCACTATGCTGA
The DNA here is from genome assembly GCA_947385875.1 of uncultured Eubacterium sp. Classification (GTDB taxonomy): domain Bacteria; phylum Bacillota; class Clostridia; order Lachnospirales; family Lachnospiraceae; genus Eubacterium_J. The sequence goes on from CANDMV010000097.1 coordinate 3,345, forward strand.
TAAGCAGAATCACCACAGCGCTCCATACACATGCCTGCCCGGCAGTCAAATGATAAGGTATCACTGAATTCCAGAGCTGTACCGGCAGGTCAGCACCCTGAAATCCCAAAAGCAGCCCGATTATAATAACAGCCAGTATCATTCCAATCGACAGATATAATACTGCAAACGACACAGAAGCCGCAATTTTGGCCCAGACCAGCCGGTCTTTTCCATATTTTGTTGTCAAAAGCAGTGAAACTGCTCCCGACTCATGCTCTGAGGAAAAAACAGGACTCATGCAGATCATAACCACAAATACCAGATAAAATCCAAGCATAATAACAGACCATAAAATATTCATCACATTTTTGTCTCCCCAATTTGAATGGCATGACAATATCCTCCGCCTTTTGTATCCAATATTCTTTTTCGCTTTCCTGATAGCTGCCATAAGAAAAATCCAGATTCAGATAATCGGTAATCTTTTTCATACGCTGTGCATAAAAATGTGCCCCGTCAGCAGTATCAATCACACCTAATGCCTTCTCATCCAAACTACTTTCCCTCATATCCGTATAATTTTTTACGATAAAATAATAGATGTCCCCAAGCGGACGGGCTATTTTCTCATACGATTCATCTGTCCCCAAATCCACCCCGATCCTCTGTATATCTCCAATCAGTTTCGTAATATATTCTTCAGATATAACATCTGTCTGCCCCTCGGCTCTCTCCTGGCTCAGTCGGACAGCCTCAAGCCCTTCAATATAAGTCTCCGCCTCCAGATCGTAAATTCTGACCTGTGATATATAAAAAAATACACATACTCCAATCAAAATATATCCCGCAAGCATTGCAAACTGATTCAGCCTGCGCTCAAAGATCTTTTTCCATTCAAACCAGATCATCCTCTTCTTCCTCCTCTGCAAAATAATATAAATATAACTTCTCCAGACTGTATGCTTGTGCTCCCCTGCAGCCCGTTACCGCCAGATAGTGTTCTCGCAAATCCATCGGTGTCCCCTGTGCAATAAACTGCCCCTGTTTCATAAGAAAAATCCAGTCCGCGATTTCCTCTAAATCTGAAACAATATGGGTAGATAGAATTACAATACGTTCTTTCCCAAGATCCGCAATCATATTACGAAACCGCACCCTCTCTTTCGGGTCAAGCCCTGATGTCGGTTCATCCAAAACAAGTATTTTCGGATCATTTAACAGTGCCTGCGCAATCCCCAGCCGCTGACGCATACCTCCAGAAAATGTCCTGATCTTGTTTCTTTCTGCATTTGCCAGCCCGACTTTTTTCAAAAGAAGCCGGCTCCTTACTTTCGCATATCTCCGATCCAGCCCCTTTAAAGATGCAATATACATCATAAACTCCATTGCTGTAAAATTAGGATAATATCCAAAATCCTGCGGAAGATACCCCAGAAGGTCACGGTATCTTCCTCCCATTGCGTGGATTTCTTCCCCATCAGCATAGATCTCCCCACTGCTGATTTCTAAAATACCGCAGATCATGCGCATCAATGTCGTTTTTCCTGCGCCATTTGCTCCAAGCAGCCCATATACGCCTTCCTTCAGCGCTGCACTCAGCCTGTCTACCGCGATTTTATTTTTATATTGTTTTGTCACCCGGTCTAATGCCAGTTCCATTATAATCTCCCCTTTACCATTTTCTTTTCGTAATCTGAGCCGGATTCCGTATATCTGCTTCTTCTGATTTTCACTTAAATCTCATCAAATCGAACCAATTTTTTGCTCAGCTTATAAAATTGACAGCATCCAAATAAAATACCTGCCGCGCATAAAAAACACCATATTTTAAAATAATCAGGCTGATACCAATCAAAATATTCTGTATTTCCAACTACAGCAGCAATCACGACTACCGCATATAATGCCACACTGGCTGCCTTCAGCTTATCCCCCTGCATATACTGCATCAGCTTCATTAAGGCTCCTGTCATGACTGCCATCGGCGTAAATCCGTACACCAACAGCTTGCCGATACTAGAATCCATACTGTGAATCTTTTCTTCTTTATAAACTGCTGTACGAAGCTGTCTCTGTCTGGATGCATATTGTTTTAATCTCTGCTCAATGTCTTTCTGCTGTTCCACAGGCTCCTCCTTCCATTGCTGACAACATCTCCAATCCTTTTTTTACCCTATATTTGACAAGAGAGGGGCTGGCCTTTAAAATGAACGCCATATCCGTATACCGCAAATTTTGAAAATACCCCATGATAATGGCTTCCCGAAATTCATCCGGCAGGTTTAAAACCATCTGCCTGATTACTACTGATTCTTCCATGCATGAATCCCCTTTCTGCTCCGGCATCTCCTCCATTAAAATCGGAACATGCTTTTTGTAATAATCCCTGCACTTGTTTTTTGCAATAGTATAAAGATAATTTTTCGTCTTTCTGATCCGGCGATACTGTTCATAACGCTCTATAAAACTCACAAAAGTCTCCTGACAGAGATCTTCCGCAGCAGCACGGTCTTCTGCGTGATGATAACAGTATAAGAAAATCTCGTCGTAGTACTTTCTTATAATTCTTTCAAGCGCGAAATCACCTCCCTCTATCTTATATAACGACTGTCTCTCAAAAAAGTCAAAAAAATATATAGAAAAAGACAGGAAACCAACGCCCTGTCTTAATCTTTTCATCTTTATTATTATGAAACAATCCCTGCCAAAACGCTGCTTTCATCATATCAGCCATGGCAGACCGTAGACCTGCTAGAAATCTGCATTAAGAAACATCTCTCTTTTTTCACAACCGTTTAGATACTTTGATTGCTGATAACAATTTTATCTACCTTACATTGAAAAGTTAATAATTACATTAAGATATGATTTAAGACAGCGTATGCTCGCTTTTGATACATATATAGAGAAAATATAATATATAATATATTTAAAACATGTCCTTTCACTAATTTTAGATCACGTCTATTTAAGACAGCGCTTCCTGTTAAAAAGCAGTCTGCACACAGCAGCTCATATATCACTCTTCTGCCGCTTTGCTGCATCAAAGTCTTACTAAGCTGTGTCCAACTGCATATTTCTTATGACTGTATATGTAAAATCATAAACATCCTGCTAACTCAGTACCAATGTCTCCTCACTTTCCGCCGGCCTGCTGTCAATTTCCAGATACCATACCACATTCTCATCATCTACGAACTCATAATCCATCTTTTCGCAGAATCCGCGGCAGTCATCTTCGCTTCCGTAATACAGCGGCCTTTTTATCCCGCTCGGACTTACTTTATAAACGCAATATTTTTTTGTCATAAATACCTCCATGATCTCGCCTAAAGCGTTTTAAACAACAAACTTAACGCGATCGTTCACAATCCATGCCCGTTTTAAGCAAAAGCAATCAGGTATGATAGGTATCGCGATCACTGTCTGCCTGCTGCATGGACTATTATGGCACGAGTTGGCGAATCCGTCAACACCTCTTAGGCAAACTCTACCATATGTCTGCGGAATCGATATGGCAGCATATTCCTCTGCAGCTCTAGGTTTCTGCGCTCATGAATCGCAATTTTCTGCCAGAAATGCCGATACATCATCTGATACTCTTCCTCGCCTGCAGAATACTCTTCCTCTTCCTGCGCAAATGGCAGCTCCCCTCTCACTAGGTACCACCGCTGATTTTTCGGATGTACTGCATAATATTTCCGCTGTTCATCATAAATCGCAAAATCTTCCTGCGGCAGACGGTCTGCAAAATGCGGCACAATCAAGGCAGTAATATCATTTTTAGGACTGTATCTGGCTAACAGGACACCGCCCCGCAGTTCCTTGAAACGCAGAAATCCAAGCAGATGATGAATTTCAATTCCTGTATTCCTGCTTAAATTAAATACTTTATGTATATAGCGGTCACTTAAATGGTCCATCAGCTTTCCCCGGTATCTGCCTGATAATCCCGTCACAATCGCGTGATAGACTGCATCTGCCTTAGCAGGATCATAAGAAACCATCGCCTGGCAGAATTGTGTATAAGCTTCCTCGCCAAATCTGTGATACAGCGTACGAAGCACCTTTTCACTTTTGGATGTATCTGTCTCTATTTCTTTATATACGGCAAACAAGCGGTAATTTTCGATGTCTGAAGTCTGAAGATGAATCATTTCATGCTCCCTGCGCATCTCATACGCCTCATACACACCTGTCAAAATACCTTCGATTGAATCCTCACATAATAATATTGTCTCTTCCATCTTTTCCATCTCTTTTCCTATTAAGGCCATTCTCTAACAAATTTTAAGCGTTCTGTGTATCAAGCTGCAGCCGTTCTGCCGGATTATCAACTGCAGCCCTGACATTTTTTATGCGTTCTGTGTATCAAACAGAGACAGCTGCCGATATGTCATTCCATCCTTCGTAAAAGGGAAATTCTCTTTTGCATCGATCATATTACGTACAATATAATCCTCTTCCAGCTTAGTCCGATACATCATCCTGCCGCTGCATGTAATAAAATACAGCGCCCTTTTTAACACAACACCGATTTTTTTTAAGTCATCAAAATTCAGCGACGCGCTTTTCCTCGCTCCTACAATTCTTCTGGCGCTTTTTACTCCGATTCCCGGCACACGCAGCAGCGTCTGATAATCCGCACGGTTGATTTCTACCGGGAACTGCTCCAGATGCCGGACTGCCCAATCACACTTTGGGTCCAAAAAAATATTAAAATTCGGCCTCTGCTCGCTAAGCAGCTCTGCTGCCCCAAATCCATAATACCGCAGCAGAAAATCCGCCTGATACAGCCTGTGTTCACGCAGCAGCGGCGGGCCCTGCGGCAGCGCCGGCAGCATAGCATCATCGTTGACCCGCACAAAGGCAGAATAAAATACCCTCTTTAAATCAAACTTCTGATACAATTTCTCTGCTACTGATATGATCTGATAGTCATTCTCCGGTGTCGCTCCAATAATCATCTGCGTGGACTGACCTGCCGGTACGAATCTGGGCGCACCATGATAGCGCACCAGATCATTCTGATTCTCCTGTCTGGCATTTTGAATCATGCGCATCGGCCCTAAAATATTCTTTCGCTGTTTATTCGGCGCCAGCATACGCAGCCCTTCTGCAGTCGGCAGCTCAAGGTTCACACTCATCCGGTCTGCGTACAGCCCTGCCTTCCAAATCAGCTCCGGCTCCGCACCCGGAATCGCTTTGACATGGATATACCCTTGAAAACGGAACTCCGTGCGAAGCTTGTACACTGTCTGATAAATCAGCTCCATCGTATAAGAAGGGCTGTATAAAATGCCTGAGCTTAAAAATAAACCTTCAATATAATTTCTGCGATAAAACTGCATTGTAAGCTCACAGATTTCCTCCGGCGTAAAAGAAGCCCTCGGTACATCGTTGGAACGGCGGTTTAAACAATATTTGCAATCAAAGATACATTCGTTTGTAAACAATATTTTCAGCAGTGAAATACAGCGCCCATCCGAAGAAAAGCTATGGCAGATACCCGCCAGCTTGGCATTCCCGATTCCAGTACCATCGCCATTTCGATCTACTCCGCTTGAAGTACAGGCTACATCGTATTTGGCTGCATCTGAAAGAATTTCCAGCTTCTGCAGTATGGTTATTTTAGGAGACAGACGTAATTCCATTGTTTTTCCAGCTCACTTTCACAAAATCAAACGTTTGTTCTATCCTAGCACGAACGAATGTTCTTGTCAAGTTAAATATTACATCCGTGTTCAAAATGAATGTGATTTTTTTGTTACTTTTCACACCCAATGTCATTAACTTAAGATTTTGTAACTATTTATATAAATTGTTTTATGCAAAGCTTAAGTTAATGACATTGGGTGTGAAAAATAACATTCTTTTTCCCTTGTCTTTCATATAAAAAGCAAAAAGTACTTGATTATAAAGCTGCTTTATACTTTAAATTATACCAAAAGGACATCCCATATTTAAAATATGGGATACCCGCCAACCCAATCGAATTGAAAAATTTTTCGATGGCGGGTATAACACTCAGATTCTGACAAGGAGGACTAATCTTATGACCATAAAAGAATTGAAGAACTGCTGGGAATCACCCGCGCCAATATCCGCTACTACGAGCAGGAGCTATTAATCAAGCCCAATCGAATGCCAAACGGTTACCGCAACTACTCTTCACAGGATGTGCAGCAGCTAAAAAAATCAAATTAATGCGCGAGCTAGGTGTATCTATCGCAGATCTAAAAAAACTGCAGAGTAATGAACTAAGCCTGACCGAGGAAATGGAGCATCAGATACAGGCACTGACCGCACAGCAGGCGAAGCTTCAAAAAGAACAGCAGATCTGCATAGCTATTCAGCAGGAGCATGTATCCTACGAACAGCTGGATGCAGATAAATATTTGTATCATTCGATCGCTCCTGATACAGCTTGTGAAATCGATCCTGCCAAAGATTCATCCTATCAGGCACAAGACCGTCTGCCGCAGATCTCACCTGTGCGCAGATATCTTGCAAGGATGTTTGATATGATCCTATTTACAGATATTGCTGTATCCATAATATCTCTCTTCCATATAAATTTTAATGACATTTGGTCTCTGCCATGCACAAATATAGTCATCCAGCTGATATGGCTGTTCATTGAACCTCTCTGCATCCATTTCATAGGCACAACAGCCGGAAAATGGATATTCGGACTATACTTAACAGACCTTGACGGCAGACTGCCATCTTATTACGACGCATATTGGCAGCTTCCCTTGTTTTTAATTTTGCAATCACTTATGGATGCACTTTATATGCTCAGGTGCCAATTCACCGCGGTGCAGTCACGCTGGAAGAATTTTCAGAAAACTATAACCAGATTGCCCGCTATCCGGGCTATACAGAATATAACTACCAGATGAAGCCTGACGGCACGTTATATTCCGCCAAAGAGCTGCAAGAGCTTCAGGATTATCCTACGGATACACTCATTTCGTATCCGACTGCTCAGATGACAATCGCTGCCCTTGCCTTTGCAGGCGCCCAGAGCGACATCGGCTTCTGGAGTACCGAACGAAGACGCGTAGCAAATCATTTATTGACCACAGACTTTTCTATCATCCCCTGCTTTTCGGACCGCATAGGAAATATGGACATCACATGTGATATAAGCACAAACGGATTTTCGTTTCTTTATCATGGTGTCACCGCCACCAGTAACAAAAATCGGTTTCTTTTAGATTTTACAGTGGGCAGCAGATCTTAGATTCCAAAAAAGGCTGTCACACTAAGGAAAACGCCTCAAGACATAGCAGTTCAATAGCTTTATTAATATAATATCTCGTAAATTTTTACTTAGTGCGGCAGCCTCTGCTGCTTTTCTTTGTCAGGCAGAAAAATAAATCCTGATTATTTTATTATTTTTCACCTTGATCTCAGTACTTATATATGAGATCTCATCTCCTTTTTTATAACCGTGTTCTTTCAGCCATTTAGAATATGACCATGTCTGATTGTTATCAGCCTCAACAAGCACCACTTTGCAGCGTCCAGCGACCTTTAACGAATAAGAGCCCTCTATCTCTTCTGCATCATCCGTAGCATTTCTGCTAGAATATTTACAAATATTTCCAGAAAATATAATTGTATTTTTATTTTTTAGTTTCAACTTTGTACTGCCTTCGGCTGCTCTGGATACGCCAGACATCCAATAAGTATTTTTTGTGCCTGCCTATACCGGCAGAGCCAATACGCTGCAAATAACTATGCATATAATTACAGCTGCTGTGATTTGTTTCATGAAATGCTTCATATACGTTTACTTCCCTCCTGTTGCTTCTTACTATTTTGTTTTACTGTTTCTTACAGTCTGATTCGCGTCAATGTATAGCTAATCAAAAAGTCGATCTATCTGCCAAGATGCTTCTAAGCATCCGTCTGCGGTATCCAAATCCCATTCTCACCACCAGGCTGTACCATTTCTACCTCGGCGGTACTCTGGTCTTTTTCAAAAGTAATTGTGACAATCATATGCCCGTCTGTTTCTTCTGTCTCAGTACTTGCCTGTGGCGACAGATTCAGCAGATACACAGCCGCTGTGCCAGGTTCCGATAATGTCTTATAAATATTCGTACTGCTGAGCAGCACGTTTTGACTCAGCGCCTCATAAGCTTGACTGCTGATATAATCCATTCTTGTATCTTTGATGACTCCGTCCGGATAAGCCATATAGAACTCATCTGCCGAAGAAATCTCATCAAAATAAGCCGTATCCATGCTGTCGATTTGAAAATCATCCTTTTTACCGCTGTAAGTAATGATCTGACGCCATACAGTAACATGCGGGTCTGAAGTCCATGCATAATACAAAATCACAGCCATACTGCTGTCCACAGACACAACACGATAATTCGGCTGTTCTCCTCCTATCGTTCCGGATCCCCAAGGCCACGGGCTAGACCATCCAAAAGACTGTCCATCCATAAAATTCTCTCTGAGTTCATCTGTCAGCAGCTCTGCCGCTTCCTCTCCATCTCTGCTGCAATAGATTTCTGCCCATTTTGATACACTTTGCATAAGCTCCAAAGACTCTTCTTCTGCCATTGTCTCATTCTGTGCTCCTGTTCCATTCCCGCTTTGACCCTCACGTTTCTCGCTCTGACTTTCTGACACTGTATGCTTGCCCGACTGACTTTCCGGCTCTGCCTTATTTCCTGTCTGACCTTCCGGCTCTGCCTTATTTCCTGTCAGGCCTTCCATCTGACTGCCGGCAGGCTCTATATTTTGAGTAATCGCGTTTTTCGGCTTTGTAGCAAAACATGCTATAATAACAACACAGACCACTGCCGCTGCTAATACTGTATGGATGCTCGCTTTCTTATATCTTAATATATTTTTCACTCGATTCTTCACTCCTATCTCTCCAAATGCGACAGGATATGCCGCAATACTCTTATGATTCTGCTCGATGGAACACGCAAGCAGTGCCTTAGAATACTCTTTCTTACAGCTGCTGCCTGCCTCTCTGATTACTTTTTCGTCACATGCCAGCTCTATATCCCGACAGAACAAAATATATGCAGCCCACACAAGCGGATGGAACCAGTAACAGACTAACAGAAGGTATCCGATCGGTTTCGTCCAATGATCTCTGCGGCTTCTATGTGCTGCTTCATGCTTCAGTACATAAGACAGCTCCTGTCCGCAGATCGAAAACGGCACATAGATCTTCGGTGAGACAATACCAAATAAAAACGGCGACGAAATACTGTCACACTGGTAAAATGTCGTTCCTTCAAATTCAGCCGGGACCGCCGTAGATACTCTTATTTTCATACGACACCAGCTGTAAATGATATATACAGCCAGACACATAATCCCTGCCAGCCATATGTATGCAGCTGCATTAATGATTTTGGGCCAATTTCCTGCTAAAAAAGCAGCCGATGTGAAACTACTCAAAGCCCCTCTTCTTTCCAGTGACTTATGTGTACTCTGTATATTTTTATTTCCGCTTAATACAGCTGCATCTGCCGATACATCCAAATCTCCGGCAGCTGCTATCGATTTCGCATCTGCCGATGTATCAGTATTTGCATTCTGTATACGAATCTGCTCTCTCGGCAGCAGACTGAAATCCGATTCTATCGTAACCGGGCAAAACAGCCGAACTCCAACAAACAGCCACAAAATACAAATGATATTTTTAGGCGCTTTTTTCAACAGAAAACGAGCAAAGATGACTGCGCAGATTAAGCAGCCTGCTTCCATGCTCCTAGCAAAAACTGATAAAAACAATTCCGTCATTCTACAGTCCGTCCTTTCCATATCTAAGATCATGCGCTGCATTATGCTTTGAAAGTCCCATCACGAAACGATTTAGATCCAGGGATACCCACAGGGCACGATATCCGAAATGCACTCATGACTTTTATTCCTGGTAGTGCGTTAATTGCGCATGTAGGTTTACTTTATAATCAGGATCTGTAAGAATCAATGATTTTTTGAATCTCGTCTGCCTCATCGGGTGTCAATGATTTTTTTCTTACAAATGCAGCTATAAATCCCGGAAGTGAACCAGAAAACGTACGATTTACAATCTCCGCACTTTCCATAGACTGTACTTCTTCTTTCGATACCAGTGATGTAACTACAGCATTTTCAGACTTCAAGACACCCCGATCTGCAAGACGGCGAATGACTGTGTACGTAGTTGACTTTTTCCATTCCAGCCTTTCTTTGCACAGTCTCACCAGTTCACTGCTTGACACAGGCTCATGCTCCCATAAAATCTCACAAAAACGATACTCGCTCTCAAAAACCTTTGGTGTATCCATCTAAAACTCTCCTTTCCTGACAGAAAAAATGGTCTAATGCATTAAACTTATTATCAGTTTAACTCATTAGACCCTTTTTGTCAATCACAAATTTAAGAAATTTTCACTGCTGATTGAGCCGCTCATAGTAACAATTTGGGGCGATATTGAAAGTTTGCTTCACAAAATCGCCCCTCTCTCCTGAATCAAGTTCTCATATCATGCCGTTGGGTACAGAATGTGCAGTTTCTGCGCATCCCTGACCCGTGAAAAGTAACGCTTCGCGTCAGTACAAGGAAAAATATTAACGGCGGATGTGAGTCCATAGACTAGAAATTTTTGCGTATCAATGGCGTGAATCAGGCTGCAATATAATCCAATTTCTGTCCAGATGGATTGCTTCACCATAACGGCATTATACGTACGTAAGCTTAATTTCCAGGAACCTTCAGCACCTGACCGATATTCAGCAGATCGCTCGTCAGCCCGTTCAGACTCTTAATCGCACTAACCGTTGTCTGATATCTCTGCGCAATCAGCCACAGACTATCCCCAGGCCGAACCGTATACTCAATATACGACGATGCCTGTTTATAAGGAATCCGCAGCACCTGACCGATATTCAACAGATCACTTGTCAGGCCGTTTAAGCTCTTGATTGCATTGACTGTTGTCTGATACCTCTGTGCGATCAGCCATAAGCTGTCTCCCGCCTGCACAGTATAGCGGATCGTTCCGATCTGCGGAATATTCTGTCCAATGCCCTGATACACTTCATACAGCGCCTCCCATGTCAGCGGCCCTACTACGCCGTCCGGCGTCAGCTGCATCATACGCTGAAAAGCTGTAACAGACTGCATCGTACCGCTGCCAAAAATGCCGTCCTGAACCGGCCGCGGAATCCCCGGATAATATTCAGCCGCTACATTAAGAAGGTACTGCAGCGTAATCACATCCGGCCCTCTCGAACCCTGCCGCAGCACGGTACTCGGCGGTACACTGCCGATTCCCAGCGTCTCCCCTTCACTGTTTAGCTCTGCCAGTCTTGTAACAGCAGTATACAGACTGGATATTTTATACCATGTAGCCTTCCCTACAATACCGTCAGCTGTCAGGTTAAAGATACGCTGAAAGCTCGTAACAGCAGCCCTGGTACTGTTCCCAAACTCTCCCGTATTATCTGTAATCACCGGAATAGCCGGATAATTGCGCCGTATCCTGTTTAAATATGTCTGGATTGTCTGTACGTCAAGTCCCGTGCTTCCCTTCCTAAGAGGCGTCCCCGGATAAGAAGACAGCTCGCCCGTAACAATATCCGTCTGTGCAATCTCTATATCATTTGGATAATAAGATCGAAGAATCTGCAGCGGTGTATATCCCCTGTCTGCAAGCGTGACAGTTCCCCACTGAGACAGCCCGGCGCAGGTAGCAGTCGTTCCGTTGCAGAAGGATGTAAAATATGGAGCATTCTGTCCCTGCCTGCGGACATATTCATTAAAGATCTGATCCACAATTCTGTTGATCGAACTATAAATCGGCCGCCCGTATACAAAATACTGATCATAAGCAGTACTGTTTGTAATGTCGAAGCTGTAGCCCCTGCTCGGATACCATTCTGTATAGATACGGTTTAACGCAAACGTAATCATCACGTATATATTTGCCCTTAGGGCAGCATCCGGCCATGTAGGATATACTTCACTGCTCGCTACATTTTTGACGTAATCCGGAAATGAAACCTGCACATTTGTGGCATTTGCATCGGGCCTCCCCAGATGTACGGTAATCAGTTTTGGAATAACTACCTGACGCAGCACGTATAGTCCAGCCTGTGTGCCTTCCTGACTGCGCGCATCCGTCATCGCAACCGCAGGTTTTCCAATCTCAATTTCCGTCTGGTATGGAGCGCGCTGCAGGCTCTGCATTGGTACAAGCGCCAGCGGCACGACCGCTGTCTCTCCCTCAAAAACAGGTATGTCTGAAAGATAAAGTGAATTAAATCCATCAGCCTGTGCCAACAGATTGTAGCTTATAAATGGAACTCCTGCAAAATATTGATTCTGAGAAAAGCTCTGATCCAGTGTTTCCAATGGAACTGCCTGCACCTCTCCGTTTTCATCTGTGGTCAAATCGTAGATCCGGCTGCCCTGATGATCCAGAATACTGACCTGTACCCCGCTTAGCGGAACAGCCTCCTGCGCGGTGCGTGCTTGTATGGATAGATAACCGATTGCCATAGATACTATTTTTCCTTTTTTATTTATCTTATGCAGGAGCAGATATATGATTTAAAATATATACATTAATATCTTTTCTTAGTGACAATTCCTGTCAAAGTTCAGCACTCAATGTCATTTGCGTATGCTGGATAATGCATCATATTGGCTGTGCGAACGCCGGGTGAGGGGAAGCGGCCCGTCTTCTGGTGACTTTTCCAGAATGCTAAGAATCCCTAAGCATTCTGTATCCACGCTGTGGCACCGGACGGTCGCGGCACCCAGTCCGCCCCGGCCTAAGGCCGGAA
>CANDMV010000098.1 GCA_947385875.1 uncultured Eubacterium sp.
TGGTTCATTCGGATATTAAAAAAACGGAGCAGAAGTAATAAATTTTCACACATACCAGATTTCTCAGCAGCATAGAATAGTATCAATATCATGGATGCAGATAATTTTATTCTATACCCGCGAACGAATAAGTTTCCAAATTCATTAGCATTGGCAAATCGTATCGTCTGCGAATAATAGGAAGATCTGCATCACCGGAGCTGCTATGAGAAAACGAACCAGCCTGACCGGCGGATTAAAAGAAAATATGATAAAGGCATTTGAGCTGCCTGCGGATCTGGCGTATGGCAGCGTGCTGCTTTCAATAACCGGACAGAATGAACTGTTGATTGAAAACTATCGCGGAATATTAGAATATAAGGAGAATCACATCAGAATCCAGGCCAAAGACTGCCGGATTCTGATTATAGGAAAACGACTGAAGATCGAATACTACACTAATGAAGAAATGAAGATCAAGGGATTTATCGAACAGATTATTTATGAAAACTGAGGTGTAGAATGCTGTTGCAATTAATTAAATATGTCTGCGGCTATGTAGAAGTAGCGATGTGGGGCTATGCGCCGGAACGATTTTTGAATTTATGCAGCAATCATGATATTCTGATCTGGGATTTGAGACAGGAAGGAGATGTCTATTCTTTCAAAATATCTGTGCAGGGATTTCGATGCTTAAAGCCTCTGCTTAAAAAATCTGGTACGCGTATCCGCATAAAAAGGAAAAGCGGAATACCATTCTTTTTCTTCCGCTACCGCAAACGGAAAATATTATTTGCCAGCATTTTTTTATGTGTGGCAATCCTGTTTGCGTTATCGCGTTTTATATGGAAAATCAATATTAATGGGAATGACAGCGTGACAGATGACAGTATGCTGCAGTTTCTGGAAGAAAAAAACAGCGCTTATGGCACTCATATTTCTGATATAGACTGCACAAAATTAGAAGAAGAGATAAGGGCCTGTTTTGACAGCGTCATCTGGACTTCAGTAAAACGCGAAGGGACGACGCTGACTGTGGATGTTCAGGAAAATCTCGTCGTCGCGGATGACAAGGCAAATGCAAAGCTGCCGGAAGAATTCCAAAATCAAAAGCAGAGCGGATATGACCTGATTGCGCTGCATGATGGCATTATTCATAAAATCTATGTCCGTAAAGGAACACCCTGCGTGAATCTGGGCGATACTGTAAAAAAAGGCGATGTGCTTGTATCTGGCGCACTGCCGATTTACGATGACAGCGGAAACATTATAGATTATCAGTACTGTACAGCAGATGCGGATATTCAGCTAAAGACAGATTATAAATATCGGGACAGCTTTCCGACAAATCATGAGGAGATTCTATATAGCGGCCACAGCCAGAATCGGTATGGCATCAGCTTTGGAGATTCTTACTTCCAAGTTCCATGGAAAAAGGTCTCTTATGAAAAATATACTGTCATGGATACAAAAAAACAGCTGCGTATTTGTGATTCCTTTTATCTGCCGATTTATTTTGTAAAACAGTGCTATGAGGAATATGAGACAAAACAGGCTGTATACTCAAAAAAAGAGGCAAAAGAGCACGCGGCAGAAAATCTAGCAGAATATTTAAAAAAATTAACACAAAAAGGTGTTCTCATTTTGGAAAAACGTGTTATGATAAAATCAGGTAAAAATAAATATACCGTATCAGGCAGCGTCACTGTGTTAGAAAATACATTTCGGTATGCCGTTAATACGACGCAGGCACCAGATACGGAAGACGAAGGGAATGCAGCAGATGAGTCTGAATGAAATATCGATGGAGCTGCCGGCAGAACATATGACAAATGTATTCGGGCAGTTTGATCTATATGTAAAGAAAATCGAGCGCAGTCTAAGCGTAACTGTAATCTGCCGGGATGAACAGGTAAAAATTCTAGGTGATTCCGTGCATATTTCAAATGCGAGACAGGTAATTGTCCAGCTGCTTGAATTATCGAAACGGGGCAATGCAATTACTGAGCAGAATGTCGATTATGCGATCGCGCTGGTAAAAGAAAAGGAGACATCTACCTTATCGGATCTTGACGATGAATGTGTCGGTTATACGATCAACGGCAAGCCGATCAAGCCGAAGACACTTGGTCAGAAAAAATATGTAGATTTAATACGTGACCGGATGATTGTATTTGGGACCGGGCCTGCTGGAACCGGAAAGACTTATCTGGCGATGGCAATGGCAGTGACATCTTTTAAAAAGGAAGAGACGGGCCGCATTATCCTGACCCGTCCTGCAATCGAGGCAGGAGAAAAGCTTGGATTTCTGCCCGGCGATCTCCAAAGCAAGGTTGACCCTTATCTGCGGCCTTTGTATGACGCACTGCATCAGATCATGGGAGCTGACAGCTTTATGAAGAATATGGAAAAAGGATTGATTGAGGTAGCGCCGCTTGCTTATATGCGAGGCCGGACGCTGGACAATTCTTTTATTATACTGGATGAGGCTCAAAATACAACGCCGGCGCAGATGAAGATGTTTTTAACCCGTATCGGATTCGGCTCCAAAGTCGTGATTACAGGAGATGCTACACAAAAAGACCTTCCGTCAGACGCAAAATCAGGTCTGGATGTAGCGCTTACCGTACTAAAGAATGTAAAAGAAATAGGAATATGTGAACTCTCAAGCCTAGATGTCGTACGCCATCCGCTGGTGCAGAAGATTGTAAATGCATACGAAAATTATGAGAAAAGGCAGTTAAGCCGAGCTAAGCGTACAGATACTATGAAACAGAAAAAACAGGTGGCAAAATGGAAGGCATGACAGAAGAAAGATTTATTGCAAAGCGGGTGATGAAGCTTATCTACCTTTCCTGCATCACGCCGGTTTTTGGACTGCTGTTTGGCATGGTCCATCAGATGTCTATTGATGATGTCCTATCACTGATTTTTATCGACATTCTGTTTGCGATAGTGTTTGTTTTTTATTTAGAAAGTGACAGGCTGCATAAAAAGGACAAGCCGGATTCTTCAGAAGATTATCAGCGGATCTGCGAATATTACACTGCAGGTATCATTATTATGCTGATTGCTTCTTTTTTTCCCGGATATACAGCTCCTATGTTGATACTCGCATTTTTACTTGCTGCGGGACTGGACAAAGAGCAGGCTTTGGTTATTATGTTATTTTTTACGGCACAGATGGCGCACAGCGGGCATACGACCGCGGGTATGACAGCATGTTATCTTGTTATGGCCCTGATCGGGGTTCTTTTAACAGGCATGTATGATCCAAAAGAATACCGCCGATATGCAGAGATGATGACACTGGCTCTGAGTATATCGATCCCGGTATTATTTTATTATATTGATGTAGGAATACCGACGGTAAAGCTGCTTATTTTTTCGTTTGTCAGCGGTGTGATCGGTGTGCTTGGAATGCATTTTTTATATGATCTCGTTCATTTTCGTCTGGCACATTTTGGAGAAATCAGTCTGGATACGATTGTAGACGCTAATTTTCATCTGGTGCGTGAGATTAAGAAATATTCTCAGGTAGATTATAACCATGCTGTCCGCGTATCCAGAATCGCAGCCCATTGTGCGGCAAATATTGGTGTAAATGTAAAAATAGCCGCAGTAGGGGGATTTTATTACAGGCTTGGAAAATTCGGCGGTGAGCCGTTTATAGAAAGCGGAGTAAAAATAGCTCAGAATAACTGTTTTCCAAACGAGATTATTGCGATATTAAGTGAATATGATGGAGAAATAAAGCCTATATCTACAATAGAATCCGCGATTGTACATATTACGGATACACTGGTGACAAAATTTGAATTATTAGACCAGACGACACTGTCGAGCTCATGGAACCGTGATATGGTCATTTATCAGACTATGAATGAAGAGTCTTCATCCGGCATCTATGACCATAGCGGGCTTACTATGAATCAGTTTATTAAAATCCGTGATTATTTATCAAAAGAAGAAGAGCTGCTGTGATACACAGCAGTTGCAACAATCGGCAGCTGCCAAATGAATAGGATTTGTTCTGACAGCAGGCAGCTGTCAGAAGAGGAGATATGAGTATGACAATCAGTATTGAGGAAGAAACGGATGTAAGTTTTTCATTTGATTATCGGGAAGTGGCAGAAAGAGTCATTAATTATACGCTTATACATGAGAAGTTTCCATTTGAAGCAGAAGTAAACCTGCTGCTGACAGACAATGAGGGGATTCGGCTTTTGAATAAAGATTACCGGCAGATCGATGCACCGACAGATGTATTGTCTTTTCCGATGATCGAATATGAGGCAGCTGGGAATTTTGTACAGCTGGATGCAGATGCGGATAATTTTAATCCAGATACCGGTGAATCGGTACTTGGTGACATTATTATCAATATAGAAAGGGTGAAGCAGCAGGCTGAGAATTACGGTCATAGTGAGCTGCGCGAATTTGCGTTTTTGATTGTGCACAGTATGCTGCATTTATTTGGATATGACCACATGACAGAACAGGAAGCTGCCGTCATGGAAAAAATCCAGAGCGGCATTTTGGAGGAAATGCAGATTTTAAGATAGGCAGATGATTGAAATGATTGAAATGATTGAAATGATTAAAACGATTAAGATCATTTATCATGTACCTATAGAAATACAAAAAATTTAGGAAAGACAAAAGGTAAAACAAATTATGAAAACAGAAGGTATGTTCAATCAAGCAGCGGAATCAAAAAATATGGCACTGCGTCTCAAATCACGTCTTGGATCAACAAATCTTAGATCAACAAATCTCAAAAAGGCTAAGACTATAAAAATAAGGGTATTAGCCGGACTGATTGCCTTAACAGGAACCTGTCTGTTTTTTTCCGGCTGTGGTAAAAAAGAGGAAGATGAGCCTAAGACCCCAAATACTGAGATTGTCGTAGAAGACACAACACCGGACGAAGAGCCGGAAGAAACTGTGGCAGAAGAAGATACGGCACCAGATGAAGAGCCGGAAGAGACTCATGAAGGCGAAGCAAAAAGCTATCTGACAGGTGAATGGATTGATGAAAAGCTGGCGAGACAGCGTCCGATTTCTTGTATGATCGGCAATACAGAATCTGCTCTCCCGCAGTTTGGCGTCAGCAAGGCGGAGATCATGTACGAAGCTCCGGTAGAAGGCGGACTGACGCGTCTTATGGGAATCTTTCAGGATTATCAGGCTCTGGAGCAGCTTGGTTCTGTAAGAAGCAGCCGCCTTTATTATGCATATTATTCTATGGAGTTTGACGCCATTTACCTGCATTATGGACAGGCTTCGTATGCACAGGGATTTTTGGAAAGCGGACAGATTGATGATCTAAACGGTCTGGAATATGCAGTTGATCAGGCCGTTATTTACCGAGACAAATCCAAGAAGGCGCCGCATAATGCTTATGCGACAGGCAAAGGCCTTACAGCCGGTATCGAATTAAAGAACTACGCGACAGAATATGATGAAGATTATGAAGGACACTACCAGTTTGCAGAAGACGATGAACCAGTAAAGCTTAGCGGAAAGACATGTCAGGATGCGGGGATTGTACAGCCGGGATACCAGACAAATAAGCCGTACTTTGAATACAATTCTGAGGATGGCTTATACTATCGTTATCAGTATGGCAGCCGCCACATCGATGGCACGGACGGCAGCCAGCTGGCAGTAAAAAATATAATTATGCAGAATGCGGGCGTCCGTACACTGGACAGCAACGGTTATCTGGAAGTCACTACTACCGGCAGCGGAACTGGCTGGTATGTCACAAACGGCAAGGCCATAGACATAAAATGGGAGCGGGCGGACAATTTTTCGCCGACTCATTATTATGACACGGATGGCAATGAAATCAAGCTGAATCAGGGCAAAACATGGGTATGTGTGCTGGATCAGTCTCACCCGGAACGAGTGAATTTTTATGCGGATGCTTCACAGATGCAGTAGGGTAGTGGAATGATTATATGGTGAAAAAAAACAAAAATCACAATTTTTTAATGCAGGGCGGGACACTGGCGCTTGCGGCGATTTTGGGCAGGATCATCGGGCTGATTTATAGAATCCCGCTGACTTCCATTATCGGGGATCTTGGAAATAACTATTATGGCTGCGCGTTTGATATTTATAATATTCTGCTGTTGATTTCGTCTTATAGCCTGCCGATGGCAGTCTCTCGCCTGGTATCTGATTACCGGACAAAAGGAGAATTAAAAAATGCATATCGTGTGCTTAAATGTGCATTTTTATTTGCGCTTGCTGTCGGTACGACAGCATGTGCCATCGTATTTTTTGGTGCAGACTATATCACTGGGACGATTTTTCAGACTCCGCTTAGCGTTTATGCACTGAGAGTGCTGGCACCGACGTTAGTGATTACGGCACTGCTAGGCGTACTGCGAGGTTTTTTCCAAGGGATGGAAAATATGAATCCGAGCGCAGTATCACAGGTATTCGAGCAGCTGGTGAATGCTTTTGTCAGTGTCGGTGCAGCATACGTCCTGTCTTCATATGGTGCGCGCATCGGAAAAGTGCTGGCAAATGAAGAAGGCTATCATGCAGCTTATGGCGCTGCGGGGGCATCACTTGGCACTACTGTTGGCGCCGCTGTTTCTTTAATATTTTTATTTGTATTATACAAAGCGTTCTTTCGTTCGAGCAAAAGGCGAATGCGCAAGGAACATGCCCGGAAGGTCGCTTATCAGACAATGTTTCGGGCTATGCTGCTTACAGTGCTTCCGATTCTGGCAGCTTCAGCGCTTTATAATATAACAATTGTGATTGAACAGGGCGTATTTAAGCATATGATGAAAGGCGCAGCCGCACCTGAGCAGATCTCGCTCTGGTGGGGTGTGTTTTCAGGAAAGTTTAAGACGCTTGTCAATCTTCCGATTGCAGTGGCTGCAGCAATCGGAGCGGCATGTATTCCAAGCATTACTGCTTCTCATGCAAAGGATCAGTTAGAAGAGGTATCGGAAAAAACAGAGCTTGCGATACGTTTTTCTATGCTGATTGCAATGCCTTCTGCGTTTGGCTTGATGCTGTTGTCAGCGCCGATTATGGAATTTCTCTTTCAGGATACACAGCCGCTGGCATCAGGGCTGCTGCTTGCCGGAGGTGTGACGGTTATTTTCTATTCATTATCTACTGTCACAGCCAGTATCCTGCAGGGAATCGGGAAGCTGCGTGCTCCGGTCATTAACAGCGGGATTGCATTAGTGCTGCATGTTGCTACGCTGGTTGCATTGTTAAAATTTACAAAACTGAATATTTATGCGGTTGTAGCGGCTATGGCTGTGTTTGGGATCTCTGTCACGATATTGAATCAATTCGTATTGTATAAAAGCGGGTTCTGGATGCCGGAGTTTATGAAGACGTTTGTGATTCCGGCAGTATGCGCAGCGATTATGGCATCGTCCTGCTGGGTGCTTGAATATGGATTAAGCCAGGTTGTTTCACAAAAATATGTGACAGTGCCGATTGCGGCAGTCATAGGAATTTTGATCTATTTTATACTGCTGCTTGTACTGAGGGCAGTAACGCCGGAAGAAATGGAACTGTTTCCGGGCGGCAGACGGCTGATGAAGCTGATGTCGCGTTTCATGAAGGTTCAGTCATAATGAGACTCTTCTGCTGACGAGTTCCTCTCGCACGGCAGTCATATTTTATGAGGGTAGTAAGCAGCAGATCTGTTGGCATATGCCATACAGCGAGGCATGGCACATGCCTGAGGAAGGGTAAAGATGTTTGGCTTTGATTTTATTTTTGTATTTGTATTTGGATTTGTGATGGTTTGTTTTGTATTCGTTATTGTAAATGGAATCGCTGAATGGAATCGAAATAATCATTCACCCAGACTAACCATACATGCGGTTGTAATTAGCAAACGGACGAAAGTGACACACAATCATCATGCAGCTATGGGGGATTCGACTGGCGCGCATGGTTATCATTCTACTGCTTCAACATTTTATTATATTACATTTCAAGCGGACAGCGGCGACCGAATGGAGCTGCGTGTAAAAAGCAGTCATTATAGTATGATTGCACAGGGAGATGAAGGCAGCCTTACATTTCAAGGGACCAGATTTCTGAATTTTCAATGAAAATTGATATAAAAATGATATAGCTTTGTACGAAATTTCAGAAATATATTAAATCGAAATATTACAAATCAAAAATCGACAAGCTGCATACAGAGGATGTGGAGGATATTAAAATGCAACATAATTATGAACAAGAACGTCTGGAAGCAGTGCAGGCAGGAGAACGAGCATTGAGCAGCCTTGAAAATGCCAGAAACAAATTAAATAATGCAAAGAACTGGGGAATCGCTGACCTGCTTGGCGGTGGAATGTTTACAACTATGCTGAAGCGTTCCAAAATGAGCGATGCACAGTATTATATGGATCAGGCAAAGCAGGATCTGCAGAAGTTTCGAAAGGAATTGACTGATATAGATGCTGCCGGATATTTAAATGTCCAGACTGGTGATTTCTTGACATTTGCAGATTATTTTTTTGACGGCTTTGTGGCCGACTGGCTTGTTCAGGATAAGATTCACCAGGCCAGGCAGCAGGTGGATGATGCAATCAACAGAGTGCGCGGAATCTTGGTACAGCTGGACAGCTGATGTATAGTAATATAAAGACGGATGGAAGCAAAATCGTAAAATGGTATTTAACTATGCATATGGACACGATGCTTATCATGAGACAACTATATTTGCAGTGACTATATAGGTTTGTTATAATATAATTTTGGAATTAATTTTATATAGTTCTGTATAATAAATCAAAAAATGCGCATACTTTTTTGTAAAACAGACTCCGGTAATTTATGGTTATTGAAAAAAAGCTTTTATTTTTCAATAGTACACGATTATTGAAAAAATGCTTTTATTTTTCAATAATATATGGAATGTAAAAATGGAGGTTAACTATGAATCACAAAAAAAGTATGCGCATTTTTTGGCTTTCACTTTGTCTGCTGCTTGTATCCGGTACAGTTATTATTGCAGTCGTACAATATAGATCACATAAAAGAGAAGCAGAAAAGGACAGCGTAGAAGAAAATAATGAACAGATGCTTGGTACTCGTCCTACGCTGATCGATGACCTGGATAATGAGCAATCTATGTCAGATCGCCAGACAGCAGGGCATAGTATGCAGCCGGATCATACGCATGAAAATGAACCTGTTAAGCCTGCAAATGGAAGTACAGTGCGCTATCAGTTTGAACTGAAAGTGATAAACGGGCGCCTGGATGTTTATTATTATCATACTGAAACTCTATTTTTTCATACAGGGATACCTTACAGCATCTTGACGGTTGAGCAAAGACAAGAGCTTCAGGATGGAAAATACTTTGTGGATGAGCAGGATCTGTATGGGTATTTGGAGAGCTGTACCAGCTGAACCATTGTTAATTTTCGGTTAGGAATGTAACACCATATCTGAATTGTTATATGCTATGAAAAGCTTAAGTTAATGACATTGGGTGTTAAAGTAACGAACTGTTATCTAAAATTCACTGATCGCTGAATTAAATGTTGAAAAGGCTGAAATTGTATGCTATACTGGTTAGCGTTGATGAAAAAGCATACGTTTGAGGTAAACAAAATGGCTGTCAGTTATAAGAAATTGTGGAAACTATTAATTGATAGAGATATGAAAAAGAAGGATTTATGCAGGGAGGCGGGCATCAGCCATGCTTCTATGGCAAAATTAGGAAAGAATGAGAATGTGACAACAGATGTGCTTGTTAAAATTTGCACGGCTTTAAAATGTGATATCGGCGATATCATGGAAATAATTTAGCTTTCAAAGGGTGTTAAAATGAATCGAAACATCTATGATACTGCCATCATCGGCGCTGGAGCATCCGGCCTAATGGCGGCAATTACAGCGGCAAGAGCCAATATGAGGGTAGTCCTGCTAGAGCATATGGATCAGGCTGGAAAAAAACTGTCATCCACAGGAAACGGAAAATGCAATTACACAAATTTGGATTTAACTATAGATAACTATTATTGCAAAGAACCAGATTTTGTGAAGACAGTATTTGCACAGTTTTCTTATATGGATACGATTCATTTTTATGAAGAGCTGGGCATCCGTCCGGTTCAAAAAAATGGTACATGTATTTATCCAGAAAGCGAGCAGGCATCTTCAGTAAAGAACGTACTGCTTGCAGAGATTAAACGACTTAAAATCCCAATCCTATATTCGGTCGGTATCCGCAGGATACATAAAGTACATAATTCCCATGTGTTTGAAATTTTGACGAAAGAAAAGCCATTTTACTGCAAAGCATGTATTTTGGCCACAGGGGGAATGGCTGCGAAGAAGACCGGAAGCGATGGCAGCGGCTATCTATATGCACGGCAGCTGGGGCATACGATTGTACCGCCGCTGCCGGCGCTTGCTGCGCTTGTGGCAGAATATAACAAATGGAAGCTTCCGGCTGGTGTACGTATAGAATGTGGAGCTGCATTATATGTGGACGGGAAAAAATACGCATCTGAGCATGGAGAGCTGCAAATCACTGATTACGGCGTATCGGGCATAGTCATTTTTCAGCTCAGCCGGATTGCGGCACAGGCGTTAGAATCGCATAGGAAGACAGAGGTATTGTTAGATTTTAAGCCGAAGATGGCAATCGAAGAGCTGGCAGATTATTTGCAGGAAAGATTTCAAAGCAAATATCATGTGCATAAGTCTGCAGCTGACTGTCTGATTGGATTTATGCCGGATAAAATGATTTCTGTCATGCTCAAGAGATCAGAAATACATGCAGACCGATCATGCATATTGTGCAGCAGAAAGCAGCTGCTGCAGCTTGCACAGCTGATAAAAAATTATAAAATCAGCATAAAAGGAATAAAAGGCTTTGATATGGCACAAGCCACGTCAGGCGGAGTTCCTGTGCACGAAATTCATGCAGAAAGCATGGAATCCAAGTTGGTTTCCGGATTATATTTTGCTGGAGAGATGATCGACGTAGATGCAAAATGCGGCGGATATAACCTGCAGTGGGCATGGTCTAGCGGATATTTAGCAGGAAAATGCAGCGCGGCAAAGGATGATTGGCCGAACGATTTATAATGGGGCTTTCAAAGTAAACCTACATGCGTTATCTGCGTACTACCATGAACAAAGGTCGAAAGCGCATACGGATCCCTAGATCTAAATTGCTTTGCTATGAGACTTTTAAAGTAATGAAAGCCAGGAATGTATAATTTTAGACGCTAATAGAGTTAATAGAAAGAGAAAAAATGATTCGTATACAACAGCTTAAAGTGCCAGTTGAGCATGAAAAAAAAGATATAGAACACAAAATCCGAAAAATTCTTCGTCTAAAGCCAAAGCAGCGGTTTACGTTTAGCATATGGAAGCAGTCTATAGATGCCAGGCGTAAAAATGAAATAGCATATGTCTATACCGTAGATGTCAATATTGAATATCCAGATTGTAATCATAAATCTGACTTCAACGCCCCCGCTGCTTCAAAGCAAAAAGAAAAATCAAAGAAACATTTAAGTGAATGTTCCCAAAATGATGGTGCACTGGCTGAGAGCTTTGTTAAAAATTCAGAAGAAGGTCTTCTAACGGAAAGTTTATTAAAAAAACTGGAAGAAAAAATTGTTCGCAGAGCTCATAATAAAGATGTTATGATGGCTGCAGAGAAAAAATACCGCTTTCCTGAGATTGGACAGACAGCTCTAAAATTCAGGCCTATAATTGTAGGCAGCGGTCCAGCTGGTTTATTCTGTGCTTATTTACTGGCCATGCATGGCTATCAGCCGATTATTTTAGAGCGTGGAAAAGAAGTATCCGAGAGAAAAAAGGACGTTGAAAAATTCTGGCGGGACGGTTGTCTTAATCCTTCTTCGAATGTGCAGTTTGGAGAAGGCGGCGCAGGCACCTTTTCCGATGGCAAGCTGAATACACTGGTGAAGGATGCCGTCGGCAGAAACCGGTTTGTACTGGAAGCCTTTGTTCAGTTCGGCGCAGACGATGACATTTTATATATCAATAAACCGCATATCGGTACTGACCGTCTGGTTTTAGTCGTAGAAAATATGCGGAAAGAGATTCAGCGTCTGGGCGGTACATTTTATTTTGAAACATGCCTTACAGATCTTCATATACAAGATGGCAGGCTTTTGTCTGTAACCGTAACAGCAGAAGGAAAAACACAGCAGATTAAGACAGAGCTGCTCGTACTTGCCGTCGGACATAGTGCGAGGGATACATTTGAAATGCTTTGGCGCAGCCAGCTTCCAATGGAAGCTAAACCATTTGCTGTTGGAATGCGCGTAGAACATCCGCAGAAAATGATTAATCTGCATCAATATAAAGGAGCCGACATGCATAATCTGCCTGTAGCTTCTTATAAAGTAACTGCTTCATCCTGCGGCCAGAGGAGTGTTTATTCGTTCTGCATGTGTCCGGGAGGATATGTCGTGAATGCTTCCTCGCAAGAGGGTCATCTGGCAGTAAACGGCATGAGTTATCATGACCGGGGCGGCAGTAATGCCAATAGTGCAGTCATTGTAGCTGTTACACCCGAAGACTTTATTTCAAAAAGCTTTATGCAAAGTGATTCCTTGCGAGAAGAAAATACACCCCTTAGCGGCATAGCTTTTCAGAGAGAATTGGAATCACGCGCATATACGCTCGGTAAAGGCAGAATCCCGCAGCAGCTCTATGGTGATTATAAGGCCGGAAAACCTTCTACAGAGTATGGAGACTTTGCTTCACAGACCAAAGGCAGCTGTACTTTTGCAGATTTGACCGGACTGCTGCCGCATTCTTTGAAAGAAGCGTTTATTGGCGGGATGGAGCGTTTTGCAGATTATATACCAGGTTTTAATCGGTATGACGCTGTGCTGTCAGGTGTAGAAAGCCGTACATCATCACCTGTCCGCATTCTGAGAAACGAACAAGGCGAAAGTGTGATAAAGGGTATTTATCCATGCGGGGAAGGTGCCGGATATGCGGGAGGAATTATGTCGGCAGCGATGGATGGAATCAAAACAGCGGAATTGATCGGGGCACGCTTCAAGCCGCGCTGACGGTATGAAATGTTATATCATAAAATGATTTTTATAATAATTAGCATATCATACAAGATTTTTGTTATAGTTCTTTACAATATATGATAAATAAGCCCAGATTTAATTATTATATCATGGGATAGAAGAGCGAGGAAATTACAATGGCAGATCTGATGTCGCAAGCAACGCCGATGATGCGGCAGTATTTGGAAATCAAAAATGACTATAAGGATTGCATTTTATTCTACCGTCTGGGAGATTTTTATGAAATGTTTTTTGAGGATGCTGAAAAAGTCTCCGAGGAGCTGGAGCTTACTCTGACGGGAAAAAACTGCGGCCTGCCGGAACGCGCGCCGATGTGCGGCGTACCTTATCATTCTGTCGAAGGTTACCTGAACAAGCTTGTGGAAAAAGGATATAAGGTAGCAATCTGTGAACAGGTAGAGGATCCCAGTCAGACGAGGGGGATCGTACATCGTGAGGTCATCCGCATCGTAACCCCTGGTACAAATACGAATATGCAGGCATTAGATGAATCAAAAAATAACTATATTATGTCAGTTGTATATCTGAACGGAATCTATGGGGTTTCCATCGCTGATGTAACGACAGGAGATTACTATGTGACAGAGATTGAGACGGAACAAAAGCTGCTGGATGAGATTCATAAATTCGCGCCTTCTGAAATCATCTGCAATGAAGCCTTTTATGTCAGCGGCTTTGATATTGACGACATTCGTTCCCGTCTCGGTATCAGTATTTCTTCTTTGGATGCGTGGTATTTTACTGATGAGACGGCTGTCACAACACTGCTTGGACATTTTAAAGTCAACAGCATGGAAGGGCTCGGATTAAAAGATTATCCATGCGGCACGACAGCAGCCGGTGTTTTGTTAAAATATTTATATGAAACACAGAAAAATTCACTGGAGCATATGTCGGCGATTCATCCTTATACGACAGGCATGTTTATGGTGATTGACAGCTCTACCAGACGCAATCTCGAACTGGTAGAAACGATGCGCGAAAAACAAAAACGCGGCTCCTTGCTCTGGGTGCTTGACAAGACAAAGACGGCTATGGGCGCTAGAACACTCCGGTCTTATGTAGAGCAGCCTCTGATTGAACGTGACGAAATCGAACAGCGATATGACGCGGTCGAAGAAATTAACAAAAGTATGATTGACCGTGAAGAAATTCGTGAATATCTGCATCCGATTCATGATTTAGAGCGGCTGATTACACGCGTGACCTATCAGACGGCAAATCCCCGCGATTTAATCGCACTGCAAAATTCTGTAAAGATGATTGCGCCGATTAAAAAAATATTAGAAGATTTTCATTGTCCTCTTCTTGTAAAGCTGCAGGATGAAATGGATGCCCTGGAAGACATTTATGAACTGATTGACCGTTCAATCGAAGAAGAAGCTCCTATTTCAGTGCGGGATGGAGGAATCTTAAAAAACGGCTACAAAGAAGACATTGACAAGCTGCGGGAGGCTCGTACAAATGGAAAGACATGGCTTGCGGATATCGAAAAGCGCGAGCGCGAAGAAACTGGGATTAAAAATCTTAAAATTAAATATAATAAAATATTTGGTTATTATCTGGAAGTTACAAATTCATATAAAAATATGGTGCCAGATCGATATGTGCGCAGGCAGACGCTTGCAAACGCAGAGCGTTACATAACCCCGGAATTAAAAGAGCTGGAAGATACGATTTTGGGCGCGGAGGATAAGCTGGTAGCGCTGGAATACGAATATTTTTGTGAAATCCGCCGTAAAATCGCTGAAGAGGTCGTACGCATCCAGCAGACGGCAAAAGCAGTCGCCGCGTTAGACGTGCTTGTATCACTGGCAGTCGTAGCAGAAGAAAATCATTACTGTCGGCCAAAGCTGAATGCGTCCGGGATTATCGATATACATGAAGGAAGACATCCGGTAGTGGAAAAAATGATAAGCCATGACATGTTTATAACAAATGATACGTATCTAGATAACGCAAACAGCCGGATTTCAATCATTACCGGCCCAAATATGGCAGGAAAATCTACCTATATGCGGCAGACGGCCTTGATTGTCATGATGGCGCAGATGGGAAGCTTTGTCCCGGCAAAGTCTGCGGATATCGGGCTGGTAGACCGTGTATTTACAAGAGTAGGCGCTTCTGACGACCTTGCGAGCGGGCAGAGCACATTTATGGTAGAGATGAATGAAGTAGCTAACATACTGCGCAATGCTACCAGTCAGAGTCTTTTGATTTTAGATGAAATCGGGCGCGGGACAAGCACGTTTGACGGATTAAGCATTGCATGGGCAGTCGTAGAGCATATATCAAATCCCAAGCTCTTGGGTGCAAAGACTTTGTTTGCTACGCATTATCACGAATTGACAGAGCTGGAAGGCAAGCTTGACAATGTAAACAATTACTGCATCGCGGTCAAGGAAAAGGGTGATGATATTGTATTTTTACGGAAAATCGTAAAAGGCGGCGCAGACAAGAGCTATGGTATTCAGGTCGCAAAGCTGGCAGGCGTACCAGAAAGCGTCATTGAGCGTGCAAAGGAAATCGTAGAGGAATTAAGCGAGAACGATATTACTGAAATTGCCAAAAACCTTACTGTTCAAAACACATGTAAAAAACCGAAGAAAAAAGCACGACAGGATACCGTGGATTTGGAGCAGATTTCGCTGTTCGATACGGTCAAAGATGATGATATTATTGAAGAACTGCGGAATGTAGACCTAAGTACCATGACGCCGCTTGAAGCAATGAATAAGCTGAATGAGCTGCAGAACAAAGTAAAAAACAGATGGTAATATGATGCTTTATAAGAGTATTATATAATGGAAGTTGTGGCGCATTTCGGACATCGTGATCTGCGTGGGTATCCCTTACATCGGTCACTAAAGATCTCGCAGTTTCACTTGTCTATTTTTCCGATAGCACATGTCAAAAAACCGAGGTGCTCCCCAGTACACCCTCGGTTTTTTGACATGCACTCTCGAAAAAATATCCGGCGTGAACCTATGAGATCTTTAGTGACCGAT
>CANDMV010000099.1 GCA_947385875.1 uncultured Eubacterium sp.
GAGAAAGTGTCTTGTGCGTTATTTTATTTTTCAAAAAGTTGTAAAGTGGTGTAAAGTATGATGATGACAATTAATAAACGTATTTGTTTTTTCATGGTGATCTCTCCTAGTTTCTTACTTTTTTGAGTAAAAACGATTTTACTTTGGTGTGATGGAATCTAATGGTGCTGCTGTCTTTTCTGATCTACTATGTTAGTAATATATTATACCTTACTTTTAAGGTATATGCAATACTTTCTTTCAATTCTAGAATAGTGAATATAAAGGTGGTGAAGTTAAAATTGATAAGCTATGATCCATTCTGGGACACATTAAAAGATAAAGAAATATCTACATATGCCCTTATAACGAAGCACGGTATCAGTAAAGGCATAATACATCGCATGAAGCATAATTTCAGCTTATCAACAAGAACGGTTAATGACTTATGCAGAATAATAAGGTGCAATGTGCAGGATATAATGACATATATTGATGAAGACAGTCCGGAACCCTGAACAAATCTAGGGGTTCGGGCTATTTGTTTTTAGAGAGATAGTATTGATTGATAAGCAGACAGGGAGTTTCATCATTATATAAAAAGCTGCTCTGTGAAACGGCTTACGTAAAAATAATACTACGGTGCTTGAAAATCGTAAAAAAATAGAATATAATTCGCGTGTCAGGAAACGAAAGGAAGTGAAAAGATGCCGAGAAAAGAAATATATGCAGTACAAGGCGAGAATTATAAAGAGATGGCTATCTGCATTTTAAAGAAGGCAGATGTAGCGGCAGATCTTGGAGACCGGAAGAAAAGAATAGGCGTGAAACCAAATATACTGGCTGCTCAGAAAGCATCGAACGGAGCCGTCACTCATCCAGAGCTGGTAGACGGTGTGCTTACTTACCTGAAGCAAGAAGGCTTTTGGAATGTTGCTGTGATGGAAGGCTCCTGGGTGGGAGACCTGACATCGCAGGCCGTGCGTGTCAGCGGGATTTATGATGTGTGCGAAAAGCATCAGGTTCCGTTTATCGATCTGCAGAAAGATAAGTTTCAGACATTAGATGCATCCGGTATTCAGGTATCAGTATGCAGGGAAGTGCTTGCACTGGATTATCTGATCAATATACCTGTACTGAAGGGGCACTGCCAGACAACCATTAC
Organism: uncultured Eubacterium sp.; assembly: GCA_947385875.1. GTDB lineage: Bacteria > Bacillota > Clostridia > Lachnospirales > Lachnospiraceae > Eubacterium_J. The sequence continues at coordinate 1,145 of CANDMV010000099.1, forward strand.
GTGTGCTTTAAAAAACAGCAAAGGGCTCATACCGAATCAGGAAAAACGCAGATTTCATACGCTGGGCCTGCACAAGCCGATTGCGCATTTAAACACAGTGATCCATCAGAATTTTATACTCGTAGATAATATCTGCGGCGATCTGGATTTTGAAGAAGGAGGAAATCCGGTTGTGATGAATCGCGTGCTTGGATTCTGGGATCCAGTATTATGTGACAGCTTTGCGGCTGAGAGCATGGGGCATCATCCGCATGATATCGCATATATCCGCATGGCAGAGCAGCTTGGAATCGGGAGCTGTGATGTGGCTGGTGCAGATTTCATCAGCTTAAATGAAGGGGCAGCAGAAGGCAGAAAGACGACTGGCAGCAGGCGGGTATCCAGGCTGGCTGCTTATGCAAAGCCAAAAGATGCCTGTTCTGCCTGTTTTGGCTCTTTGATTTATGCATTGGACCGCCTGAATGATGAGGGTGCTTTATCTGGACATCGGACAGGATCGATTGCAGTCGGACAGGGATACCGCGGACAGACAGGGACAATCGGAGTCGGACAATGCACAGCCTGTTTTGAAAAGACACTGGGCGGATGTCCGCCAAAAGCGGTGGAGATCGCCCAGTTTCTGCGCAGGGAGTGGGACGACGGTTAAATCCTTACTAACAGCTGAATTTTGACTTTCCCATCAGCTTAGCCACGGCGTGCCAAATAGCCTTTCTGCTGTCATATAGGTATTCAGTAAAAGGTATCTTGATAAATCATGCTATATGTGCTAGAATATCGTCAGATTTTTATGGTAGGGAATTTTTGCTAATTAACATGAAGATTGTCAAATCGTTACTTTTCACAGCATAGCCGCACTTTCTGGATGGGGCATGAAAAGTAAGTCAGACTTTGATATAGTATATGGTTTTATAGAAAACGATTTTCATGTATAGGAAATGAGGTATTAATTTGAATGATGTGTATCCTGATCGTATATCATTAGAAAATAACGCAGACATAAATGAACTGGATAAGCTGGTTGATGACAGTGCCAGACTGCTATATGATGATGGTGTGATTCTGACTCCCACAGATACGGTATATGGATTGATTTGTTTGCCGGCTTCTGATATTGCGATACAGAAAATATTTGAAATGAAGGGACGCCCGGTGCAGCGGCATCTTCCGATCATCGCAGCGGACTGGCAGCAGGCCAGGGACAGCCTGCCGATTGTATGGAACCAGCCGGCTCGAAAGCTGGCGGAAAGATTCTGGCCGGGAGCATTGACGATTGCCTGCGGAGTCGTAGAAAATGATGTGAAATGGTTAGAGGGACGTGTTGAGGTAGGCATCAGAGTTCCGGATCATGCTTACATTCAGAAGCTTGCCAGAAAAATAGGGCCTTTTTTCATGACAAGCGCAAACAGGCATGGCGAAGATACGCCTCATACATTGGAAGGTGCGTTAGGCAGTCTTTTGACTGCTCCTTCACTTGCAATCGATGGAGGGCTGTTAAGCGGGGCTCCATCTACGTTAGTAAATGTGAATCTTCCAGAGCCTAAAGTAGAAAGGGTCGGATCTATACCGGAATCAGCGATTGAGAGGGTGATTTATCATGTATAAAGGACAGATACTTTTAGCGATTGAATCATCTTGTGATGAAACAGCCGCAGCGATTGTACAGGATGATTTTACAGTAGTATCATCCGTAGTGTCAAGCCAGATCGCATTACATGCAAAATGGGGAGGCGTTGTGCCTGGAATTGCCAGCAGACAGCATGTGATTGTAATGAATAGTGTCATTAAAGAAGCAATCGAGAAGGCAGATGTAACGCCTGAAGAATTATCTGCTGTGGCAGTGACCGTCGGGCCGGGGCTTCCGGGAAGCTTAGCCGCAGGCATTTCAGCAGCCAAGGCGCTCTGCTTGGCATGGGAAAAGCCGTTTGTCGCTGTGAATCATCTGGAAGGGCATCTTTTTTCAGCAGAGCTTGATGGGGCACAGGTGGAATTTCCGGCCATGTATCTTCTGGTCTCAGGCGGTCATTGTATGATTGTTTACGCGTCTGAAAGAGGAAGATACACGCTGCTTGGAACGACAAGAGATGATTCGATCGGAGAGGCATATGATAAGGTGGCAAGAGAGCTTGGCTTTGAATATCCAGGCGGGCCGATTATTGACAAGCTGTCACTTCAGGGTAAGGATCGTTATCAGCTCCCGCGCCCGATGATGGAACGAGGCTATGATTTTTCATTTTCGGGATTAAAATCAGCGGTACGCCGGGAAATTGATAAAGGAAATGTTGTAAAAGAAGATATCGCTACTTCCTTCGTCGTCGCCAGCATGGATGTTTTATCAACAAAGCTTCGTAAAGCAGTCAGTGAATATCATCCGAATAGTGTGATCGTTGTCGGCGGCGTATCGAAGAGCCCGATACTGCGCAGCAATCTTACAGATGGTTCTCTGGGAAAAGTAAAAGTGATCTTTCCAAGCTTAAAGTATTCGACGGATAATGCGGCTATGATTGGAGCAGCAGGCTGGTGGCAGTTTAAAACTTATGGTGCATCTGAGGATAATGTCCCTATGATGTCCAATTTATCACTTCCGTTAGCAGAAAGGAAGGATGATGACTGAAGCGGATATGATTTGGGGCGCAGATTACTTTTCACGGGTCAGGAACGTGCATCGGCTGCGCGTTTTGTACTTCACAATATGAGATTGGAGCGTGGACATCAATGTTAACAGAGGATATAAAACCCATAGTGAAAACAATGAATTCTGTTGAAGATACGGCAGCGCTGGCTTCTGAGCTTTCTAAGATTCTTGAAAAAGGAGACATCCTTTTATTTACGGGAGAGATCGGCACTGGCAAAACCACTTTTATTCAGGCTTTGGCGAAAAATCTCGGAGTGAAAGAATTAGTTACAAGTCCTACCTTTGTAATTCATATGCTTCGGGATTCAGGAAGAGTTCCTATCAGTCATGTCGATCTCTACCGCTTAAATGATGATGACGAGGTAGAAAGCATTGGATTTGAAGAATATTATGATACAGCTGTAACTGTGATTGAATGGGCAGATCGATATTCTGGATTCAGGCCGCCATATATCGAGCTTCATTTTGAATATGGAACAGGGGAAAATGAGCGTGTTGTGTCAATCCTGCCAAATGGCGGAGAGTGGGAGAAACGGTTAAATAGTATTCTTTGATAGTAATCTTTGAGACTGCTAAATATTTTATGGTGGAGGTGACATATGGCTATCAGACTTGGCATAGATGCTTCACAGTCGTATGCTAGCTGTGCGGTATCGACTGATCTGGGAATCACAGCGTCTGCAGCGATTGAGAGGCCTATTGAAAATTTCCCGGCATTGATTCGGGATGTTATGGCTCGTGCAGGTCTTTGTTTCGAAGATCTTGACGAGATTGTAGTATGTATTGGGCCGGGTTCACAGACAGGGATTCGAACTGCAGTGGTGACAGGAAACGCTTTAGCGCTGGCACTGAATAAGCCTGTTTCCGGCGTACTAAGTACAGATGCTGCGGCTATGATCGCAAAATCAAAAGAAATAAGTAAAGTTGCTGTTTCAGCTGGAAGAAGGCGCTGGTATGTGCAGGGGTATCAATGGAATGAGCAAAAGCTTTGCCGGCTGGACGAACTGCAGTTAATGGATGAGATTCCAGAAGATGCTTTTTCTGTTTTTAGTCTTGATCTGAATGGTTTCAAAGAGCTTGAATCTTGTGCATGTGGTATCCTTTTGGCTGCAGATCAGCAGAGACAGCTGATAGAACAATCGTTGTTGAATAAGATTTTGCCCTATGAGGGAAAATAATCAAAAAATATATTTCCCCGCGGCTCTGCTGTGGGGAATCAAACCCATGACAGATTGAAATGTTTCGTATAAAAATGGGGCTCCTCAGTTTGAGAGACCTATTTTTTTGTAATTTTATATAGTTTTTGTACTTTTTTATTATGATAGTTTCAGACAGATTTATTGTTATATTTCATTGTTACTTTTTCTCGTTTTTTGCATAAAAAATATTCTTTTTTAGGTGATTTTACCATATCATACAGATTTGTCTTGTAAAGTTTTCACAGAATGTCTAAAAATACACATTTGTAATTTGACTAAACTGGTAAATTGCAGTATACTTTTCATTACAATTATCCCAGTGCTTTGCATTTACTGTAAAGCATGTACTTGTGTACTGGCGCATCGATATTTAAACTAATATGAAAATCCACAAGCCATATGCTAAAGCATTGTGGCTTATAGAGTTATTAAAATGTCATTGTGCCATTACACTAGGCGGGCATGGTCAGTGAAGCCAAAGGCTGAACTACTTTTCAATATACAGACAGGGAGGCAGAAAATCTTGGAGCATCAATTAGAAAATGCCCTCAGAATCAAATATATCAAGCTGCATTTTACAGCAGCTTTTCTAGAAAACACAAAGCTTCCGGCTGAAAAGCTTTCTGCACTGCGGGGCGGGATGGGACAGATGCTGCTGCAGGCAAACTGCATCCGCGACCGAAACTGTGAAAGGTGCGAATTTGAGCCGGAATGCATGGTGCATAGAACTCTGTATACACAGTGTGCAGTACGTCCGAATTTTATGACATCCAAAGATAGTATAGGGTACATACTTGAATGTGAAAATTATGAAGAAAATTTTAGTGAGGGAGACCTGCTGCAGTTTGACCTGATCTTATTCGGAAAGACAATCGTATATTTTCATCAGTATATAGAAGCGTTTCGAGCGTTAGGAAAGGAAGGGATCGGAAAATACTGTTCTAAATATCAGATTGTATCTATCACTGATACAAGAAGAAAACCGTTTTTGGCAGAAAGCTGCCGCAGCAGAAAACAGCATCCGCTATATACGCTCGGAGATTATGCGAAATACCGCATTCATCAAATTCAGGAAAAGGGAAGTACAAACAGGCTTGTATTCCAGACGCCGTTAACATTAAAGTATCGGAATGAATTTTTGAAAGTGTTTCAGATGGAAGCGATCTGGGAAGCGGTTCAGCGCAGGATTTATATGCTGGAATGCTATGAGGGAATGGAATGCAGTATCTATGACTATATCTGGCCGCACGATCAGGAAATGCCTATCATAAGAGAACAGGTCTGCAGGGACATTTTTGTAAAACGGTATTCTTCCACACAGAATAAAAAAATAACGCTTTGGGGAATCAAAGGATATGTGCAGCTGGATCACATACCTGAAGACCTGCTGCTCATACTGGCAGTGGGTGAATTGACCCACATAGGGAAAAATACAAGCTTTGGCTTTGGAAAATATAGGATAACCTGACAAAAGGATATCTTGTTACGGCTGCAGCGCGAAGGAGGAACAGCATATGAGATATATAGACTGGTATTATGAAAAGGTAAAGAAAGAACGGAAGATATTTGAAAACAGAAAGGATGGATACAAGGGATGGAAGGATCTGGTGACAGGTACATATTACTGTATTTCAGACGAAGACTATAACCGTATTTATGAGGAAGGAAAACAGATGCTGGGACAATTTCTGAAAGAAGGAAGCCTGAAGAAAATGGAACAGCTGTTTTATGGACACGAGAGAACGAAGGATGCGGATTTGTTTCCAGACCTTCCTTATTTCATGAATCTTGAGACGGACATAGAAGAATGTGCGCGTATCCGGGATTATGTGTGCTTTCGGACGGCGTGTCTGTATGCATTAAAATATCCTTATTTGCAAAATGCTTCCATTCAAAATGTTTCTATCCAAAATAATTCTGTTCAAAAAGCTTCCACCCATAATGTTTCCAGCGAGGAAGAGAGCAGGAATCAGATTCGGATGCAGGGATTTAGCTGGCATTTCGCAGACAATGCCGGAGAATGTGAGGAACTGGAACGGATTGAACAGATGCTTCTTATGGCAGGCGGAACTAAAACTAAGAACGGTTCTATCATAGATCTCACAGAACTCGTGGATCTGGTAAAAGGCGGACTGGTTAAAATAAAGCAGTATTATCTGGAAACGAATAAGATACCTGAGATCCGCGGTGCCAGCCTGCTGCTGGAACGAGTGAATACCGAAAAAATGGAGCAGCTGATCAGCCGGGAGCATATACGGGAATGCCTGATCTATGCCGGAGGAGGGAAAATGATGGGAATCTTTCCGAATGGAACAGGTGAGGATATGCGCAGGAAAATAGAAGTAATGGCAGAAAAAGAGACTGTGACGGCTTTGTTTAATTTCTGCAGCCGGCCGTATCAGCTGACGCGTCTGGTTACTGATTATAAAAATGTGGTGGATGAAATGGATCTGGCATTAGAGGAACGACAGGGACTGCGATGGGACTTTCGGCTGGAACCACAGGCAGATCGGTTTCTTTTGTCAGATCTGTTGAAACATGAGGGAGGGAAGGAAATAAAAGATTCGGAGAATGAGTTTTGTACTTCGTGCCGCAACCGACATGCGGCGGCAGTCCTTACACACGGCGGAGAAGAAGAAAAACTGTGTCCAAGCTGTCTGCGCAAAAGAAGCGAGGGCGGAAGGAGTGCAAAACGTTCCAGACATCAGAAATACAAAGAGTTTGTACAAAGAACATATAAAAAAGTAATTTCAGATGATGTAAAAAGTTATAACAAGCTGTCAGATCTTTCGGAGAATGGTTTTATCGGAATTATTTATGGAGATGCCAATAGTATGAGCAGCGGCATCAACAGACTGAATTCTTTTATGACCATGCGCTATTTTAGCGAAGTTACGGCAGATGCGGTTACCAGCATTGTCTATCGCGCTTTGTATAAGAATCTGGGAAACAGCTTGTCATTTGAAATCATAGCGGTAGGCGGAGATGACATTTTTCTGTTTGTTCCTGGAAATAAGGCATACGATATTGCCTGCACGATCGGACAAGAATTTGACGATCAGTTTCAAAACAAATCAAATCAGGAATATCAGATGACGATGTCGCTGGGAGTATGCATTACACATGATAATATGCCTGTCCAGTATTCATTTGCGGCTGCGCAGGAGCTGTTAAAATCTGCCAAGCAGAAGGCATGGCAGGAAGGGAAAAAAGGAAATGCCGGGGGAACCATTGACTGGATGGTGATTGAAAATGAAATGCCGGGAGGTGCGGATTTGACTTATCTGCGCAAGAGTGTAACGGATAAGCCGGAGAAAACACTGCGTCCGTATACGTGGGATCAGGCAAGGGCAGTCAAAAAATTTATAAAGAAATTAGAAGATGAAAAATCATTTGCTTTCCAGCTGAGACAGAGCTGGTACAGACACACAAAAGAGGAAGCGGAGCTGTTCTATGAGTATCAGGTGAGCAGAAAAGAGGATACAAAAGTACGCTGTGCGTTAAAACGGCTTGCAAGAGAATTTGGAGGCGAAGCAGCCAGCCACAATATTATGTGTCAGGGAACCGCTTATTCTCCTTGGCTGGATGCGGTAGAGCTTTGGGACTATACGGAGGTATGTGATGAAAAAGGTGGAAATAGAAATTCAGCTTCTTATAAAGTTTTATGATTCATTTTTCTTTGGCGGCGGAACTGGGAGAGGAGCGATACAGTCTTATCTGTTGAAGGATATCAATGGATTTCCATATATTTCCGGCGCTGCGTTAAAGGGATGCATAGCGGAATATGCTGCTGCGCTTTCAAAGCTTGTTCCTGAATTTAACAATCATGAAAAAATATTCGGAACCGGAGGCATTCAGCAGGGCAGCATGTTTTTTGAAAATGGGACTCTTGTAGACGAGGCTGATTACGATGGCCTTCAGGACAGCCTTGCGCAGGTGCGGACAGGAGTTTCCATCAGCCGTTATACGAGGGCGAAAAAAGAAGGACAGCTATATGCGTCAGAGACGAGCGGAATGGGCGGAAAAATGGTCTTTCAAAGCAGCATTTATGGCTTTATGGACGAAGATACTTATCAAAGAGATCTTGCACATCTGATTGCCGCTGTCCGGCTTATTTATTCACTTGGCGGTAAATGTTCATCCGGGCTGGGATGGCTTCAGGAGCCGATTATATGCTGCGTAAAAAAAGGAGCGAGAGGTTATGACGCGGCTGCATCTCAGCAGGAGCTGATAGATACAGAAGAAATCAATCAATGGATCAGGAAACAGATTGGGGGAAAGAAATGTATAGGATAGAAGCAGTATTAAAATCACCCCTTATGATTGGCGGGAAAAAGCTGAACAATAACTATAGGGAATCCAGAGAATATATTCCTGGCAGTGTGCTTCGCGCCGCTTATGCAAGGGCGCTGATTCAGCGGTGTGTATTTGAACAGAAAAATAACCGGCTGGTTTTTCAGGAACAGAGCCAGTGTGAAGAGTGTGCGTTTCATACGGTATGCAGACATTTTTCCGAGATTCCATTTCCGGCGCTGTATCCTTTCGGAGGAAGTCCATATCCGGTTACTGCCAGAGAGAAAAAGTATAAGGATGATCAGAATCATAAGGATCATAAGGATGAAAAGGATATAGAAGAAGCAGGGATTTATGATATATTAAAAAGCCGACTGACAGGTCAGGGAAAGGCACAGGGAGAATCTGAGTGGAGCCGGCTGGAAGGGATTCATAAGCATGGGCGGAAAGTAAGACTGATTCATTCAGCAATTACAAGGACAGCGATTGATTATCAGCGCAATGCCGCAAAAGAAGGCTTTTTGTACACACAGAATGTAGTGTCGGAAAAATACCTGAATGAAAAGGACGAGTTATGTGATGTCTCATTTTCTGGGCAGATCCGGTTATCGCCGGAAGAAGAAAGAGAATTAAGCCAGATCCGCGTCCTGCACATCGGTGCGGATACAACCAGAGGCTTTGGTATCTGTCATATGCTCTTTGCTGAAGAAACAGAAGTTGACACACCGGATCAAATCGAAACAAGAATCCAGAAATTTAATTCAGGGATTGCAGGAGAGCAGAGGTTTGTGATATTAGATCTGCTGACAGATGCCTATCTGGAATTAGAAGATATAGGCGCGGATTCTATTTCGCAGACAGCTGTCTCAGATGAACAGATGTTATCGTATCTCGAAAATAAGATAGGACTTTCTAATGAAATATATCATCTGCGAAAAGCATTTAAGTTTCAGGAAGTTTATAGGGGAATTGATACATCAAAAGAGACAGAAGCCGGGATGCGCAGGCAGGCACATCTTGTAGTTCAGGCGGGAGCTGTTTTTGTATATCAGGCCTTGGCTAAAGATCTTGATAAGGCAGAGCAGTTAGAAAAAGATGGAATGGGGCAGTATGCAGCGCTGTTAGAAAAAGAAGTAAATGGTATTGGACAGTATACAGAGCATGGATTTGGAAAAATACGGGTTTGTGACGAATTTCATATCACATATGATGTTTCGGGAGGAAAGCAGGCATGAATAAGGAAATTAGATTTTCAGCACAAAAAGTGTTAAAGAAAGAAACAAATAGATTCCTGAAAGAAATAGACCGTTTTATGGAAGAGGGCGGTGTAGGAGAGCTTTTAGCAAGTGAGAAGAATGCAAAACAAAGAATACTGGGGAAGAGCCAGTTTAAAAAGCTTATGGATGCGGCAGGGGAAGCTTCCTGCATAGAAGAGCTGCTGTTATTTCTCTCTTACCAGAAGTCCAAAAAGCATGGATGGGAGACTCCGTGCAGTGACGGCGAAGAAATTGCAAAAAAGCTTGCTGATTCTTTTATAAGAATACAGGATGAGATATACAAAATGATTGAATGTGAGACTGGGGCAGAAAATATAGAAGCGGATGATGAACGGGTGCTGAGACTGATGATTGCAGAGAAATATCTGGGATATTTATACTGGAAAGCTTCTGCTGTGAGCAAGAGTTAGGGAGGAAAAGGAATGTTTGAAAAGTTTGAGAACAGATACATCATAGAGGGAAACCTGACAGCTGTTACAGCGCTGCATATTGGAGCAGCAGAAGATGAATTCCGGCCAAATGGGTGCAGGAATCCTTTTTTCCGCAATGCGGCTGGTCTGCCGTTGATTCCAGGCTCTTCGCTAAAAGGCGCAATGCGAAGCTTTTTGGAACAGTACCTTTCGAGTGAAGCCGGAAGAGATGCGCTGCTTAAGGATGTGCCTTTCAGAAAAGATATTTGTAATGAACAGAATCCATGTGCTGATGCAAAAAGGGATAGCAAGTTAAAGGAACTGTTAAAAGAGAAAGGAGATAACAGTGAGGAAACGATTTCCGATTATCTGTTTGGAACGAAGGACGGAGGGAGCGGAAAGCTCTGTATGGTATGCAGGCTTTTTGGTTCTCACTGCAGTGCCGCGAAATTCAGCATCAGAGATGCAAGGATCATAAGCGGGACATTTGAAGATGAATTTGAAATCCGAAGCGGTGTAACGATTGACCGGAATCTGGGAACAAGCGTTGAAAATAAAACCTTTACAACAGAGGTTGTGCCGGAAGGAACAGAGTTTTCATTCAAAGCGGTTCTGGAAAATGGAGATCCTTGCGAATGGCATGTGGTAGAGCAGCTGCTGCGGGCAATGGAGATCGGATTGATACAGATCGGCGGTATGAAGTCAAGGGGACTGGGAGAAATCAAGCTGACAAATATAAGATATCAGAAGATTGATGAAACAAATATAGCAGCATATTTGTCAGGGGAAAGCGTCCCATTCATAGATTTTCATGACAAAGGAGAAGAGGAGAGAAGGGTATGTTCCGAGAATTGAAAAATGAAGCAAAATTATCCGTTTTATTACATACCAAAAGCCCGTTAACCATCCGCAGCGCGCAGGGAAAGCTGCTGGATCCGACACTGCTGGATATGCAGTGTGTGAAAAGCCGTTATCACGGTGCAGATACAGTGATTATCCCAGGAAGCAGCTTAAAGGGCGTAATCCGCAGCAGATATGAGAAGATCATAGGGCTGTTTGGAGGAGAATGCTGTGATATTTTTAATGATAAAAGCAGATGCAATCACAAGATCAATGGCAAAAAGAACAAGCCATATGAGGAGCAGGGCAGATACGTATACCAGTATGTATGCCCTGCCTGCAAGCTGTTTGGTTCTTTAAATATTGCATCCAGAATTTATATAGCCGACGCTTATCCGGCAGGAGAGTGTATCTTGGGAGAGCGTACCGGCGTGGGAATCAATCGGATTACCGGAGCAGCGCAAAAGGGAGCGCTGTATGATTTTGAGGTTGTAGAAGACGGGACTTTCCAGGTGGAAATCACCTTAAAAAACTATGAGCTGTATCAGATGGTACTGCTTCTCTATGTACTGAAGGATTTGGATGAAGGCTATGTCTCACTCGGCGCGGCTTCTACAAGGGGTAATGGACGTATGGAGGTGCAGAAGCTGGATATATATTTTCGTGATTATCGGAAAGATGTCAGAGGATGGAAAGGAGCAGAAGATTCGCAGGAGATTTTGCTGAATCAGAAATATCATGCCGAATATGAATGGAAGGTGCCTTTTTTTGGAGAAATGGCATTACGAAACCTTAGTATAGATGAAATGATCTCAAACTGCAGTGAGGTGAATGTTCAGAAGAAACTGGAGGAAGAAAAATGTCAGAGAAGCAAACTTTTTTAAAAGATAAGCCGTATGAATTCATTCCGCTTTTGGAACAAAGCGAACAGATCGATTATAATGAACCGTCAGTCCGGGAAAAATGTATCTATAGCGGCAGATTGAAATTAAAGATAACCGTGATGTCTCCCGTGCACATTGGAGGCGGACTGCAGGATTACGACAATCACGGCAGTGTGATAAAAAAGCAGATGCGCAGAAACGGGAAGGTCATTATTCCAGGCAGCAGCCTGAAAGGGGCAGTCAGGTCTGCCGCTGAAGCGGTTTCCTATAGCTGCGCGGTAAAAATACCGGATAAAATCTTGGAATCTGTTCTGCCGAAAAAAAATAACCGGCCTTGTACAAGCATCCATCATCTGTGCAAGACCTGCTATATTTTTGGAATGATGAGCAGGGCGGAAAGCTATAGGGGAAGGGTTCAGTTTGGTGAATTTGTTCTGGAAAGCGAAAATCTGGTCACAGAGAATATTCCAGCTCTGAAAAGTCCGTTTCAGAATTATCCGAGAAAGCATGACAAGTTTCCTTACTCAAAAAAGAGCAGCTACGGCAATGAAAGACTTTATTATTGCAGGGCTTGTGAGACAGGAGATTGTGAGAGCTGTACAAAAGAAAACTACTATCAAAATATGGCATTAGCCGGGCCAAATCGGGAAATGGCGTTTAGAGGAAGAAAATTTTATAGTACGGGTAAAGAACTGGCATTGGATAGCGGTGAGAAAACCTGCTATGAGATGATAGCGCCCGGCAGTGTCTTAGAGGGGGAAATCACATTCCAGAATCTGAGCAAGGAAGAAGGACAGCTGCTGGCTTATGCACTGGATCTTGGTCATTTCTTTTGTATGAAGCTGGGATATGGAAAACCGCTGGGGTATGGAAAGGTAAGGATTGATTTAGAAAGCGCAGAAAGCATGAGAGCCAGATATCCGGCTGTAGCAGATTTCGACAAGGAGCTTATAAAGAGATGGGCGCAGGAGTACCGGACAGAAAATACGGATCCTATTAAATCGGCGGTCAATGAGCTTGAGAGGATTATGAGTCATGAAAAGAGAGCGAATATTGCAGACAGTAATTAGTGTAAATTTGAACAAAGAGCAGATCGGCGAACAGTGCGATTCTGCATTTGCGGCAGTACATAATTGCATCAGCACTGCTGCCTCAGAGCCGTCAGAAAGCGCAAAAAAGGAAAAGCTGATCTGTATCCTGAAGAGCTTTTGGCGGGGCAAAAGTAAGTATATTGACGGCTGCAAGAGAGAGCAGCTGCAAAAGATCGCCTCGCTGGCATTTGGAATCAGAAGCGTGCAGAGCAGCCGTCTGCGGGAAGAGATCAGACAGTATACATTTCAGGAAATATATATGTATTATTGTTATGCTGAGCGGATGGCCAAAGGGGATGATTATCTGACACTGTACTTTCAAAAGCGCGCGGAGGAAAGGCAGAAGCTCCTAGCGGCAAAAAAGGAAAAAGCAGAGCAGCAAAAACGTAAGGCATTGGAAGAAGAGCAGAGAAAAAAAGATGAAATGTGCGGAATAGACAGGTGGAAATATGATATTTTTGAAAAACAGCAGGATATGAATTATTTCAGGAATCTGGATGACGAAGAGAAATTTCAAGCAGAAGACAGAATAGCGGTTGCACGGTTATTGATGGAGTACTGGAAAGAGATAGGGAAATGGACAGGAGGTAAAGTATCAAAGAAACAGACAGAGAAAATCGCTAAGATTCAGGAAATTTTGGGAGCCGCACAGCAGTAGTCTGTGTAAAGCTCCATGAAGCTCAGATTCTGAATGACAATTCAAAAAGAAAAAAGTATCAGATTCGAATGATAATCCAGCAAGGAAAAAATATCAGATTTCGAAGAATCATCCAGAAGTAAGAAATATCAGATTCTGAAGAACAATCCAGAAAGGGAGAAATATCAGATTCTGAAGAATCATCCAGAGGAAAAATTATCAGATTCTAAATGACAATCCAGAAAGGAAGAAATAGATGGGAAAAGAATATGAAATTGCGTTATCTTATGCGCATAACGATCAGAAAATAGCAGATCTTATAGGGACTCAGTTAGAGTTTATTTTTTCAGATGGATTTTTTATGGATGAGCTCAGGCCGGAGGAGCTGTCGCGCGCAGACTTATTTCGGGATAAGCTAAAAGACATTTTTAGAAGATCAGAATATGCGGTTATTTTATATTCTAAAAATTATAGTGAGGGCAAATTCACATCTGTAGAAATGGAGCAGATTTTAGAGAAGGAGAATATGGAAGAAGAATCGCATTGTTTTATTATAAACATTGATGACTGCAGAGAAATCGACAAACAGATGAAAGGGCTTACGTATATAGTTTTTCATATAGATAAAACAGCGCAGAATCATGACGGTTCAGGAGCCGCCGAGCAGGATATAAATTGGAAGAAAGTACGCGATAAGATCTATGATATTGCCCATAACAGAATTAAGAAGGCGATCATGCTGCAGACAGCTGAGAAAAAGAAAGATCAGGCAGAGTATTTATTAAGAGTGCAGACGATGTGTCCATATGGCAATAAATTTCTATGGGACAGGGATTATGACTGGAATATATTAGGTAAAGCTTTTATCAATGCGGATGACGGCAGATGTCTAACAGAGGATACGTCATGGCAGCATTTCTGGCAGTACATAGATGATGACTTTGAATGGATAAAAAGTAATCTGAACAGCGTACCAGATGTGAGGCGGCGGATTTATTTAAACTGTCATCTGAGCATTGCTTATAAGCTGGGGCAGATGTATGGTGATTTGAGACAGGCTTCGGGAAACCGGAATCTGGTTCTTGTGAGCAGCAATCGTAATAAAAATATTGAATTTGTATTTAATCAAGAGGCATCTGAAAGGAAGATGGAGGATTTTTGCAGGGAATATGAAGGAAACTGTCAGGACAGCGCGGATCTTGCTTGTATTATCTCGATAAAGCCAAAGGAGCAGGGGCATGTGCTCGAGACAGTCAGGCAGTTTCTGGATCAGCAGGGGATCGGGTGCTGTAAGATCTGTTTATTTCAGAAAGAAATGATTCTAGAGGATGCCGATATGCTGGAAGTGATGGCCGCATATCTGCGTGAAAAAATGATAGCGTGCCGAACAGGAAGCAGCTGCAGGATTCATTTGTTTCCAGATACTACAGCGCCATTGATATTTGTATTAGGAGCAAGGTCTGTGTTTCCGGGAACAGTACAGTTATATGAATACATTCAAAAAAAGGATACTTATATGGAGTCGTTGACAAATTGATTGGTATTTTGAATGGCAACAGTTTAGATGAGGTGTTACATTGTGGCTTCGCGGACGCCGGGTGAGGGGAGCTGTCCCGTCTTCTGGCGACTTTTCCAGAATGCTAAGAATCCCTAAGCATTCTGTGTTTACGCTGTGGCACC
>CANDMV010000100.1 GCA_947385875.1 uncultured Eubacterium sp.
ATAATTATATTATACCAAATATAGGCGGTGGTATCTACTTTTTCAGCGGCCTCCTCTGATGCGGGGGGGGGGGGGAGGTGTTACATTTTGGGTACCCGGACGCTGGTTGAGGGGCGCCGGCCTGTCTTCTGGTGACTTTTCCAGAATGCTAAGAATCCCTAAGCATTCTGTTTTTATGCTGTGGTAACGGACGGTCGCGGCGCCTGGTCCGCCCCGGCCTAAGGCCGGAAGCTAAAGGTGCCGCTGCGGCTTCGCCGCCTGTGTATCGTACAGAATACTAAGGGCTTCTAAGCATTCTTACAACGTCACCAGAAGACAGGCCGGCGCCCCTCAACCAGCTGTTTTTGATAAGCTATACAATAAATATGCTGACTATATAGACAGAATCTTTAACTGTGAAGCGCTGATCAGAAAAAGCTGACTGGATGCAGCTGTTTAACAGTGAAATGCTGGGCGGAAAACACTGACTGGATACAGCTGTTTTAACTGTGAAACGCCGGACAAAAAACGATGACTGGATACAGCTGTTACAGATAGAATATTCATGGAATGCCTGTCTGTAACAGCAGGATCAGATGAATAAGTCTTAGATCAGCGACTCACAGCTAAAGATTCTGCCTATACAGTCAGCATTTTTATAGTAAGGCTTATCAAAAACAGCCGGGTGCGGGGAGCGGTTCCGTCTTCTGGAGACGTTGGAAGAATGCTTAGAAGCCGCCCAAGCTGATTCTCCAGCCGATCGTGGAGAATGCCTATATCCACGGAATCAAGCCTGAGAATGGAAACGGCAGCATATCGATCGAAACACGGACGGTGAGTGCACAGAAGAATGTGGAGATTGATGACAGGAATGGATGCGGCAGCATATCGATCGAAACACGGACGGCAGGAGAGGATCTTGAGATTTGTGTTATGGATAACGGAATCGGCATGAATCAGGATGAATTAAATAAGATACAGCAATTATTAGAAGGGCATGATCCCGGTACCAAGAATGAATATAACTGGCAGAGTATCGGCATGAAAAATATCCATGACCGTTTGAAATATCTGTATGGTGAAAAATATGGGATTCAGGTGACAAGCACGCCGCATGTCGGGACGATCGTATGTGTACGGATGCCGGTCATACGCGGCAGCAAGGATGAAAAAAGGGTGAAAATGATTATAGCGGATGACGAGCCTGTGATCACGGCTGGCATTCAGAAGCTGGTGGACTGGACTGCGCTTGGGATTGAGATCGTCGGCACGTATACGGATGGAAAGTCTGCATTGAAAGGGATTATTGAATACAAGCCCGATATTGTGCTGCTGGACATCTCAATGCCGGAGATGACAGGGGTGGAGATCTTAAAAAAATGCCATAATCTTAATCTGCCGTCCAGAATTATTTCTATCAGCGGATTTCAGGATTTTGAATATGCAAAAGCAGGAATCCAGTACGGAGCAGTTGATTTTCTGCTGAAACCGATTATACGGGAAGAGCTGTTACACGCAGTCGGCAAAAGCATGAATCAGCTGGAGCAGGAGATGATGTCTGATATAAGCAGCGAAAGGAAAGAAACCGTAGACGGCTACAGCGGATTGTTTTCTCTTGAATACGAGAACTATCTGCAAGAGAGGAATCTGGGCATTGCATTTACCAAAAATGATGATATTGCCATTGTATTGAAAGGAATCGAGCAGAAAGGCGGAAAAGAAACAGCGGTAAAGCTGTGTGAGGAAGTGTTCAGACAGCTGGCCTTTTGATTGGGGTCATTGTTGGAACAGAAGTGGAGCATCTGACATATGAGCGAGATACCTGTGATGTTTCAAAAGTGCTGTTATTTAAAAGACTATTTTTTCTTTGCGGACCAGATGCATGAGTCTGTGCTGCTGGCAGGGGAAGAGGTCTTTGTGCGCAGGGAGGAAGAGAGTCATTTTTTTAAAATCCGCAGATGGATGATCACTATGGTGATCGCACAGGATGAAGCAGGCTTTCAAAAGAGCTTCGGCCAGTTTGTAAAAGCTTCCTGCAGCAGGGCGGATGGAAAAAAAGAAGATGCTTTTTTCTATTTCTGCTCCGCTGTGCGCGTACTGGATGAAAAATTTCAGAATCTGGCGCTGCCAAGGCCTGTTTATGATGAAAAAAGCCTGCTGCAGAAAGCCAGATCGTGCAGTAGCTACCGTAAGCTGCATGAGGTGTTTTACAAGGTCATGCAGGAATATTTTGAAATGCTCAAAACGAATATGGCCGGCGGTAATAACAAAGATTTTCTAAAAGCAAAGATCTATATTGACAGGCATTATGATGAAAATCTTACGCTTGAGGTGCTTGCAAAGGAGGTTCATATGAATCCTTATTATTTCAGCAGTTTTTTTAAGAAAAATGCCGGGGAGAATTTTAAAGATTATGTCAGCAGAGTCAGGGTTCTGCACGCCGTTTCACTCCTTGTATGGACAGACCTTAAAGCATACGAGATTGCCATGCAGATTGGATTCAGTGATGCGAGGGTATTTTCAGAAAATTTTCAGCGGATTTACCATGAGACACCAAATGCATACCGCAAGAGGGCAAAGCAGGTACAATAAGAAAAACGTAGCCGCCCGTTCCGTATGAGTGTCAGCTCTTTTTGCAGCTGCAGAAAATCAACGTCATTTACAGAAAGCTATTTCCGACCTTGAAGCCGGGAAAGGAAGTGTGCATGAATTAATAGAGGCTGATGGTGAATAAGATTTGGCAGGATGAAGCATGGGAAGGTTATGTCTGCTGGCAGACACAAGACCGGAAAATATTGAAACGCGTCAACCAGCTATTAGATGATATTGATCGAAACGGTTACAAAGGTATAGGAAAACCTGAACCTTTAAAGGGAGGTCTCACTGGATGGTGGAGCCGCCGCGTTGACGTAGCTAATAGGTTAATCTATCGACTGAATAATGAACAAATTGAAATCGCACAATGCCGTTCTCATTACAGCTTTAAAAAATAAAATATGCCCTCGGCCACCAATGAATCTATTAAGTATATAACTAATTGCAAAAGAGCCGGATTCCCGCTTGGCATAATTTACACGTTCTTACGTACTTTGCAGTAAATGCAAAGTACTGGGCTGAACTGTTACGTTTATTCTGAAGTGGCAGCAGAATCCAATAGACAACTGCACGGAAGTGTTGTATACTATTCATGATAGTACGATAATCATGGGCATGTCATACAGGCATCCAACCAGAAAAAGAGTATGCGTGAAATAATAGGGTGATGGAGAATGAGATTTAAGAGGATTAATACAGATACGGTCCGCTGCATCGTATCTGAAACAGAATTGAATGAAAATGGCCTCCAAATGGATGATTTCCTGCAGAATGACGGCAAGACGGAAGAATTTCTGCGCAGGATCGTGTCTATGGCAGAAGAGGAGGTCGGCTTTAAGGTTCAGGGAGGTCCGTTATCCGTGCAGGTCGCAGTGCTGCCGGAGCATCTGCTGGCACTGACATTTTCTGAGAGACCGGACAGCAATATACTGAACATCCTGCAGAATTTGAAATCAGCAGTTGACAGTCTCTCAGGCATGGGAAGAAAATACGAGGAAGAAGCAGGAGAGACTCAGAATACGGAAGACAAGGATACGCTGGTAGATGGATTTGATAAGAAGCTGTACATATTAATGTTTCAAGATATGGACCAGATCATTACATATGCGAAATCCATTGTGTTAGAAGAGCCGGTGGTCAGCAGCGTATTCCGCCTTCAGGAGCATGGTTCCGTAAATTATTATCTGCTGATAGAACGAAATGGGCTGGGAGACAAGGAAATCTGCCGGGTAATCAGCGCTTCGGTAGAATTTATGGATGACGCTTCAGCGGATGTTCATAAAGCAGCCTATCTGGCAGAGCATGGAACATGTGTATTAAAACAAGATGCATTGGAGATTTTGCAGAAACTGTAGTAAAGCAGCTTATCGGTGGAAAGTCGGGCAGAAATCAAAAAATGGGGCTGTTACATTAAGTGTAATGTATACAATAAAAGTAGTATGTAAGTAGTAGCAATCTACATATTGTATAGATTATCCTTAATGCGACAGCCTCATTTTAATTATTCATGACAATAGAAAAGTACTCTATTGTTTTCCGATGAAATTAAAAGTCAGTCAAATCAGCTGCGCGTTTTTCTAAGAATGCAGACATGCCTTCCTGCTTATCATGTGTAGAGCAGGTTACGCCAAAGAGGTTTGCCTCCATTTCAACCGCGTTTTTAATATCCATATCATATCCGTTGTTGATGGCTGCCTTTGCAATGGATACAGCATAGCTGCCTTTAGATACGATCTTCTCAGCCATAGCTTTTGCTGTCGGCATTAATTCTTCAGTAGAAACTACCTTGTTTACAAGTCCGATGCGGTATGCTTCATCTGCTTTGATATTGTCACAGGTAAAGATCATTTCTTTTGCGCGTCCCATGCCTACCAGACGGGCAAGTCTCTGAGTACCGCCGAATCCAGGTATGATGCCGAGTCCGCATTCAGGCTGTCCAAAAATAGCGTTGTCAGAAGCGATACGTATATCACATGCCATGCTGATCTCGCATCCGCCGCCGAGCGCAAAGCCGTTTACAGCTGCAATCGTCACCTGACGCATATTCATTAATTTAAAGAACGGAGCAGATGCCTTCATGCCGAAAGCGCGTGCCTGTGCTGCGGAGAAGTTCACCATCTCTGCAATATCAGCGCCGGCTACAAATGATTTGAATGCATTGCCTTTCTTATCCGGGCCGCCGGTCAGGATTACGACTTTGACATCATCTCTTGCTTCAATCTCTGTCAATACAGTATCCAGCTCGTCAAGAGTTTCACTGTTTAAAGCGTTTAAAGCTGCCGGTCTTGAAATAGTAAGTACGGCGATCTGGTTTTCAACTTCGAGTTTTAAGTTGTTCATTGTAAAATCCTCCTAAAAAATATTTAATGCTGTCATATTTATAATTTATAACTTTGTTAAAGATATGTCAATAAAAATAC
The DNA here is from genome assembly GCA_947385875.1 of uncultured Eubacterium sp. Lineage (GTDB taxonomy): Bacteria > Bacillota > Clostridia > Lachnospirales > Lachnospiraceae > Eubacterium_J. The sequence continues at coordinate 4,995 of CANDMV010000100.1, forward strand.
ATGAATATACCAGTATTTTTATTGAAAACTACGTATTTATATTACGTGAGGTTTACCTTAGAAAAGTCTCTCTGAAATAAATCGCTTCGCAGTGGGACTTTTAAAGGAAACCTGCTTGCGCTATCTGCGCACCACCAAGAATGAAAGTTGTGAGCGCTTACAGATATCCGGATTTAAATTGCTTCACGATGGGACTTTCAAGTAAGCACATGATAGAAAGGTTATAAAGATGAAACGAATGTATGCAAACAAATGGAAAAAGGCCGCAATATTTGGAATCATTTTATCATTGCTGCTGCCGATTTGTTCGGTAAGGGCAGAACAGGCAGACTCAGATACGGTTGTAGCCGCAGCAGCTAAAATATTATATAATAATGAAGGCGGGTATCAGTCAGTCAATCCAAATGATAATGGAGCGCTGTCCATCGGAAAGCTGCAGTGGCATGCATCCAGAGCGCTTTCTTTATTGAGGGCGATTGTAAGTGCGGACCTTAAGCAGGCTCAGAATCTATTAGGCAATTCTTTATATAATGAGATTACATCCAATAAAACGAACTGGAATACGAGAAAGCTTACTACGTCGGAAGCTTCAGCCGTAAAGAAGCTGCTTGCGACGAACGCGAGCAAAGCGGCGCAGGATCTGCTTGCGGTGAAGGATATTGCAAGCTATATTGAACAGGCAGAACAGCTGGGCATTACGAATGAACCCGCTTTAGTTTATTTCGCGGATTTGACGAATCAGGGAGGCTCTGGAGCCTCTGCGCGTGTGGCGGCATCGGCAGTCAAGGCGGCAGGCAGCTATGCAGCGGTAACGCTCAATGAGCTTCACGAAGCGGCGATCTGCGATTCAGTCATGGGTTTAAAGGCATATCAAAACAGACGTTTTGCGACATACCGCTACGCGGCTGGGCTTTCGTGGGTATACTGCAGTCCTTCTGATTCTTACATACCAAGTGATTACGAAACGACGATAGAGGGCGGGACTCCGTGGCTTCAGCGGGCATTAAACAGCTGTATGAATGCAGGGCTGGCTGTGACTGGAAACTATGATGAAACCACAAAATCTGCAGTTTCGGCATTTCAGTCAGCCAAAGGCCTTGAAGTTGATGGGTATGCAGGAAGAGAAACGATCGTAGCGCTTATAAAAGCTGTATTTAAAAGTGAGGCAGTAACTCCGGATACACCGAACCCAGGTACGACAACAGATCCGGGCAGTCAGAATCCGGGTAACACGACCAATCCGGGTACGACAACAGATCCGGGCAGCCAGACTCCGGGGACTCAAAATCCGGATCTGGTTACACCTGATCCTAATCCGGATGTGACGGTTAAGGAGCCGACAGAGCAGGCAGTATTAAAAGCACCGGATACGAGCTATGCGGTAAACGATACACAGGAAGCTTTCATGCTGAAAGTAACCAGTAACCACTCACAGGCGCCTATTATATACACATCTTCGGATAAAACTGTAGCTGTAGTAAATAACAGCGGCCAGGTGACAATTATGGGTGCGGGGGAAGCTGAGATTACTGTAAGACAGGCGCAGACAGATACATATAAGTCAGCACAGCTGGCTATATCGATCACAGTATATTCTACAAATCCGTCTGATTATGAGATGCCGGCCGGAGCGCTGTATGCCGGAAAAAATATGAGACAGGAGCATGTACAGTGGCTGCAGGCATCGTTGATGCAGCTGGCAGGAGAGCAGATGGATATAGATGGAGTCTGGACGAACAAGACGACGCAGCAGCTGAAAAAATTTCAGAAAAAAAGCGGCATACTGGCAGATGGAATCGCCGGCGATCAGACCAAGAGTTTTATCGCGCAGCTTCTGACAGTAAGTGCAAAAAAGCCGAAGGTAACAATAAAATCAGATGAAAAGGCTAATACGCTTACATGGAAAAAATTCGCGAAAGCAAATCGCATTTTTATATATAGCAAGGAAAAAGGCGGGGAATCTTACAAGCGTATCAAAACAATTAAAAATATGAAGATAACAAGTTATCAGGATACTGCTGCAAAAAAAGGAACGACATACTATTATGTAGTCAGGTTTGGATATATCCAGAATAAAGTCAAAGTAACAGGGCCTTCATCCAAAGGTGTAGCAGGTGTAATTAAGTAAACCTGCAGATGTAATATACGCTCTGCCAGGAATGAAAGTTTTGAGCGCATTTCGGCTCCTTAGATCTAAATCGTTTTGCGATGGGGTTTTCAAAGCAAACCTACATGCGCTATCTATGCGCCACCAAGAATAAAAGTCATGAGCGCATACGGATCCCTGGATCTAAATCGCTTCACGATAGGACTTTCATAGTAAAGAGTAAATACAGTTACAAGAGAATGTTTCGAAAGGGGTATCTTGTGTTAAATAATTATCCAATCGAACAGTTAATCGAACCCTTGCTGGAATGGTACAGCCATCATGCAAGGGTTTTACCATGGAGAGAAAATCCCACTCCGTATCGGGTATGGGTGTCTGAGATCATGCTTCAGCAGACGAGGGTAGAAGCTGTCAAGCCCTATTTTGAAAGGTTTATAGAAGCTCTGCCTGATGTCGGCGCTTTGGCAGAATGCAGCGAAGAACGCCTGCTTAAGCTATGGGAAGGGCTAGGATATTATAACCGTGTGCGTAATATGCAGGCAGCTGCCCGCACGGTCATGCAGGAATATGGAGGAATCCTTCCGCCTGATTATGAGGCGCTTTTAAAGCTGAAAGGTATCGGTCATTATACAGCAGGAGCCATCGCTTCCATAGCCTACGGCATTCCAGTGCCGGCAGTGGACGGAAATGTGCTGCGCGTGCTTATGCGTGCCGCAGAGGATGATTCGGATATTATGAAACAGTCCGTGAAGACGGCAGTAGAGAATCTGCTCCATCCGGTAATTCCAAAAGGCCATGCGGCAGAATTTACACAGGCACTGATGGAGCTTGGAGCGACGGTCTGTGTGCCGAATGGAGAACCAAAGTGTATGGAATGCCCGTGGAAATCATTCTGTCTGGCATCTGCACATGGCAGCTATCGTGATCTGCCGCGCAAAAGCAGGGCGAAATCCAGAAAAATCGAGAAGATGACGGTACTGCTGATAAGGGACGGAGAAAAATATCTGCTGCACCGCCGACCGTTAAATGGGCTGCTGGCAGGAATGTATGAATTTCCAAACATGCCGGGACATCGTACAAGAGAGGAAGTAACAGCGTATGTGTCAGGACTGGATCTGACTCCGGTTAGAATTGAACCACTGGAAAATGCCAGACATATTTTTTCGCATATCGAATGGCACATGACAGGATATATGGTGCGTGTCGCGCAGTTAGACGACGCGGCAGTACAAAAAGAGGGTTATATATTCGCTGAAACACATATTTTGGCAGAAAAATACGCCGTTCCGTCAGCATTTGCCAGATATGTCAAATATATGAACACTTATTCGGCCTGCTCAGAGCATTCGCTGAATTTGACTGAAAGACATAGATAAAGACAGATAATGAACGGAGGAAGATGACTTAGCGTTTTTGACATGTGCTCCAGAAATTGCTTGAGTTAAAGATCCAGGCAATGAGCCGCAGATCTTTCAGTATTACAGAGCTGCATTTTATTGTCGGAATCTGGCGTATTGGATAATCCAGAACTTAGCTGCATGAATTAGTATGATGGATTTCATTATGTATAAAGCAAAAAAAGGGGAAGCCGGTGCTAGGGGACACCGGCTTTATATGAAAAAGAAAATAAGTAATTAGCTTGGGAGGAACCCTGCCGGTTTCGGCAGGGTAACGCAGCCTTTGGGTTACGGTTAAAAACTGCGTTTAAAATATGAAAATGATTATTAATTAGTGATTGATGTTTTGTATCAACTGTAATTATCATAAAGGTAATTTGTGAAATCTGTGTGTGAAAGAAATGAGGATATTGTAAATAAAATATGAACTTTTTTAAACACGCTCTAGTACACCAGACACAAAATAACGCATAGTTATGCTTGTCTATTTTTCCGATAGCACATGGTAAAAATCCTCAATGTATCTCGGTACACCTCCGGTTTTTACCATGTACTCTCGAAAAAATATCCTGCGCCTAACTATGCGTTATTTTGTGTTCGGTGTACTAGCTGATTGTCGAAAGCATTTCATGAAAGCTCCAGCTTCTATAACTAATGCTTGACGATTATATCAGACTGAAGGCGCTGATCTAAGTTCTAGAGTTTTTGATTCTTGCAAAAAAGCTCTTATTTTCAAGAAATATATAGCTTTATTACCGTGACTGCTGTTTCATTGTAAGGCTTATGAAAAACAGCCGGGTGAGGGGAGCTGTCCCGTCTTTCTGTGACGTTGGAAGAATGTATAGAAATTCTTAGCATACTACTCGATAAACAGGCGGCGAAGCCGGAGCGGCACCTTTAGCTGCTGGCATTTGGTCAGGGCGAACTAGGTGCCGCGACCGTCCGGTGCCACAGCGTAAATGCAGTATGCTTAGTATTTCTTAACATTCTGTAAAAGTCACAGAAAGACGGGACAGCTCCCCTCACCCGGCGTCCGGGTATTCATAATGTAACACCATACTAAAACTATCACAATGTTTTTAATATTTACAAGAAAATTACTGGTATTTTACGAAAAAAAGTGTATAATCATTTTTATATGAAAAATTCAAGGAGCAGAAAGAGCACATGATGTATGACAGTATCGTAATCGGAGCAGGCATTGCCGGATGCACGGCAGCCAGACAGCTTGCAGAAAAAGGAAACCGCAGGGTTTTAGTGATTGAAAAAAGAGATCATATCGGCGGCAACTGCTATGATAAGCCGGATGAATTTGGTATTCTGGTACATGAATACGGACCTCATATCTTCCATACAGATCTGGAGGAGGTTTTTTGTTATTTGTCCAGATTTACAGAATGGAACCTTTATGAAAACGGGCATCAGGTTGTTGCAAACATAGAAGGCAGGCTGATACCAATTCCATTTAATCTGAATACTCTTCATATGGTTTACGAAAAAGAGCTGGCGGATACGCTGGAAAAAAAGCTGATCGATGCTTACGGCATGGGCAGCAGAGTGCCAATCATGAAGCTGCGGGAAAACAAAGATCCCCAGATTCAGGAAATTGCGCAGTATGTGTATGAGAATGTCTTTTTAAAATATACGATGAAGCAGTGGGGGCAGAAGCCTGAGGAGATTAATCCGCAGGTGACAGGAAGGGTGCCTGTGCTGATTTCTTATGACAACCGCTACTTTCAGGATCGATATCAGGGTGTGCCGTTAAATGGTTTTACACCGATGTTTGAACGGATGCTGGATCATGAGAATATAACAGTCAGAACGGAAATACATGCAAAGGAGCTGCTGAGTTTTAACGGTCATGAAATCTGGTATGAAGGAGAGAAGTTTGAAGGAGATGTTATTTATACCGGAGAGCTGGATGAGCTGTTTGACTGCCAGTATGGCCGTCTGCCGTATCGGTCGCTGCGTTTTGATTTTGAGCATCTGGATCAGGAAGACTTTCAGGACGGTCATAGTGTGGTAAATTATACGGTCAGTGAAGAGTTTACAAGAATTACGGAGTTTAAATATCTGACAGGGCAGAAAGGCGCAAAAGGGACTACGATCGTGCGTGAATATCCATTTGCATATTCAGGCAGAGAAGGAGAGATTCCCTATTATGCCATTATGAATCCAGAAAATGAGGCATTGTATGAGAAATACAAGAAATTGACAGCGGGGATTCCAAATATGCACCTGCTTGGCAGGCTGGCCGAATACAAGTATTACAATATGGATGCTATGGCTGCAAAAGCGCTGAAGCTTGCGGACAAGCTGATACAAAGTGTTACAGTTTAGCAGATTTTGGCGTAAGCAAAAAGCTCTATGCGTGAATGAAAAGCTAAGGGAGAATGAAATGAAACTATTAACTATTGCAATTCCGTGTTATAATTCACAGGATTATATGGAACGATGCATTCAGTCTCTGCTGCCGGGCGGGGAAGATGTGGAGATCATTATCGTAGATGACGGTTCGCATGATATGACGCCGGAGATCGCGGATGCGTATCAGAAAAGGTATCCGGGAATCGTCCGTGCGGTCCATCAGGAAAATGGAGGACATGGAGAGGCGGTGAATGCTGGAATCCGGGAAGCTGCCGGACTGTTTTTTAAAGTGGTTGACAGTGACGACTGGGTGGAGCCGCAGGCATATGCAAAAATACTGGAAACACTCAAAGAAATCGCAGGTTCAGACCGTACGCTGGATATGCTGGTTTCAAATTTTGTATATGAAAAAGAAGGGGCAAAGCGAAAGAAAGTAATGAAATATACTTCGGCGCTTGTTCAGAATAAAATATTCACATGGAGTGACGTGCGCCATATGCGCAAGGGGCAGTATCTGCTCATGCATTCGGTAATTTATAGGACAAAGCTGCTGCGCGAATGCGGGCTGAATCTGCCGAAGCATACATTTTATGTAGATAATCTATACGTATATGTACCGCTTCCTTATGTAAAGACCATGTATTATCTGGATGTGGATTTTTACCGATATTATATAGGCAGAGAAGACCAGTCTGTCAACGAGGAGATTATGATTCGGCGTATCGACCAGCAGATCAAAGTAAATAAAATGATGGTAGACGCGTATGACTTATGGAAGATTCCAAATAAGAAGCAGAGGAAATATATGTTCAATTATCTGGAGATCATTACCGTAATATCCACGATTCTGCTGATTCGTTCTGGTACAGCGGAAAATCTGGAAAAAAAGCGGGAGCTCTGGCGTTATATCAAGCAGGCGGATCTGCGTCTGTTTCATCATCTCCGCAATGGAATTATGGGAAATACGATGAACCTGCCGGGGAAAGGCGGCAGAAGGATTTCTATTGCGGCATATAAAATCGCACAGAAAGTGGTAGGATTTAATTAGGGCAGTGAACGCAGAGCCTTATATTAAAGATTAGGGGGCATCAATAATTATGAGAGCAGAACGTGATGTTGCATTATGCGCTGTTGCAGATGCAGAAATCAAGTCAAAAGTAATGAATGCGATGATCCGAAAGAGAATACCATATGCAGAGGAGTGGCACAAGGTGCCGCTTCTGCGCAGGAGGAAGTACGAAGGAGCAAAAGAAGTGTGCATTGTAGTAACACACCACGAACAGGCAGATGAAGCAAAAGCGCAGATCGCCGCGCTGGACGAGACTGTCAGCAGCCGGGTGTATTTTGATTTGAAAGGACTCGCATAGGGCTCTGTCATGTTGTGAAGGATAAAGAGATTGCGTAGAGAAGGATAAGGTACGGGAAGAAGATACAGTTTTCGATGGAAAGATCGGGGAATAAGGGATACAAGAAGAAAGCAGATAAATGGGCGGTTTGTTTCTAAATATAGGGCAGACCGCCCGTAACAGTCTGTTCAGGACACCGGTTTAGATAAGGCAGTGAATTTTGGTTACTCGGACGCCGACAGGCGGGGCAGATTCCCTCTCTCAGCGTCCGCATAGCCAAAATGTAACAGTTCAGCTTGTCTGAACTGTTACAATTGTTTAGGTGTCCTATATTGAAATAAAAATAGATTCATATTTGCAACTGTTCTGTAATATGATAAAATAAAAAAGCGCTTTGCATAAAAGCCTTCAAATTTAGACAATAGTAAGCCTGTGGGGCTTTGTTTTATTGTCTGCGAGTATACGGAGGATAGCAGAATATATGAAGAAAATAAAAGAATTACATACAACAGACAGCCGCTATACAAAAGTCAAACGCATAGCCGATGCCATAATATCAGGCACTGCGTTATTATTCTTATCGCCGGTTCTGCTGGGCATCAGTGTGGCGATCAAGCTGGATTCCAAAGGTCCGGTTATTTTCCGCCAGACTCGTGTCGGCATTCACAAAAGTCATTTTCAAATCTATAAATTTCGTACGATGTATGCCGATACGCCAAAGGACATGCCGACACATCTATTAAAAAATCCAGATGCAATGGTGACAAAAGTCGGTTCTTTTCTACGCAGATCGAGTCTGGATGAACTGCCGCAGCTGATTAATATTCTGCGGGGCGATATGAGTATCGTAGGGCCGAGGCCTGCGCTCTGGAACCAGTATGATCTGATAAAGGAGCGAGATAAATATGGCGCGAACGATGTGCTGCCGGGGCTTACCGGATGGGCACAGATCAATGGCAGGGATGAGCTTGAGATTCCTGTCAAGGCAAAGCTTGACGGAGAATATATCAGGAAGTATGGACTGTGGATGGATATCCGCTGTATTTTTGGGACAGTGACCGCAGTCGTGGGACACAAGGGGGTTGTGGAAGGCGGAACAGGAGAAATTGAGAGAAGAAAGCGCAAAGCGGGAGGCAGTAAGCCATCATCAAAAGTGATATTTTATTCAGAGGGTAAGAAGGCGCTTCTTAATTCAGATCATAGAAAAGCAGCTTTCAATTTGGACAGTAAGAAGGAGATGGATGGTCCTGACAATCTTACGAAGGTATTTCACTCTGACAGAAAAAAAATTTTAATCACGGGTGCAGGAAGCTATATAGGTACAGCGGTCAGGGACTGGCTGGCTGCTTATGGCGGTCATTATGAGGTGACGGAGCTTAATATGCACGGCGATCAATGGAAGCAGCATGATTTTTCAAAATATGATACAGTTTTCCATGTTGCAGGGATCGCTCATGCCGATACTGGAAAGGTATCAAAAGAAGAAAAACAGCTATACTATGAAGTAAACCGTGATCTTGCGATAGCTGCTGCAAAAAAGGCAAAAGCATCTGGAGTAAAACAGTTTATTTATATGAGCAGCATGATTATCTATGGAGAAAGCTCCCCGATTCAGGACGGGCGCCGAAGAATCACATCATTGACAAAGCCTCAGCCTGCGAATTTTTATGGAAACAGCAAATGGCAGGGAGACCGCGGCGTGCGTGCTCTGGAAACGGAAGATTTTAAAGTATGCGTACTTCGTCCTCCGATGATCTATGGGAAAGGCAGCAGGGGAAATTATAAGCTGCTTGCAGGGCTCGCGGGCATAACTCCTATATTTCCGTTTGTAAATAACGAACGCTCTGTGCTTCATATTGACAACCTCTGTGAATTTGTACGTCTTATGATCGAAAATGAAGAATCTGGAATATTTTTCCCGCAGAACGGCGAATACGCGGATACATCCAGAATCGTAAGCCTGATTGCACAGGCAAGAGGAAAGAAAATATGGATCACAAAATCACTGACACCCGCCGTTTATCTGGCATCCGTCCTGCCGGGACGTATCGGCACTCTGGCGGGAAAAGCTTTTGGCAGTTTCAGCTATGATATGTCTCTGAGTGAATATCGAAAAGGCAGTTATCGTGTCCACAGTCTGGAGGAGAGTATAGCTTTAACTGAAAACAAGAATATAAACTGACGAGCAGAAAAATTTGTCAGTAACGCCGGTTGGAAAATTTCATTGCTCGTGAGTATCATAACTAGTAACGGAGATAAACAAATGAAAAACATGAAATTATGGATACGAAGATTTTTTCTTGTATGCTATGATATGTGTGCAGTCGTCGCTGCATGTCTGCTGGCGCTGCTGTCTCGGTTTGACTTCCATTTTGACTGGATTCCGTCAAATTATCTGAATATGGCGATGAGGCTTGTCTGGATTGCATTTTTTATCACGCTGGTCAGCTTTACTGTATTTCGGCTGTATTCCAGCCTCTGGTCTTATGCGGGAACGATCGAACTGATGTATATCTGCTGTGCTTGTTTTGTCGATACACTTGTGCTGACCATCTATGTGCTGGCAGGGCATGGAAACGAAGGCTTGTATCCAATGCCTCGCAGTTTTTATTTTTATTATGGTCTGTTTCTGCTCATATTTACAATATTCGGCCGGTATTTTTATCGTCTGATACGCATGGTGAAAGGGATGCTGACAGGACAGAAGGATGAATGCAAAAATGTCCTGATCGTAGGTGCCGGAAGTGCGGGCAATTCCCTGATTAAGGAAATAGTGGACAGTAAATATATTAATATGCGTATTGTAGGCGCCGTGGACGATGACGTGATGAAAAAGGGCAGCTACATTCATGGAATTAAAGTATACGGCGGACGGCAGATGATACCGGATCTAGTTGAAATACTGCATGTCAATGAAATCATCATTGCGATACCATCCGCGCCGGCAAGGAAGATGAGAGAGCTTCTGGAAATCTGCAAGGATACCGGCTGCGATTTAAAGCGTCTGCCGGGAATCTATCAGCTTGTCAACGGCGATGTCAGCGTGACGAAGCTGAAAAATGTGGATGTGAACGATCTGCTGGGGCGCGAACCGGTAGAAGTAGACCTTGATTCGATTATGGGATACGTTTCCGGCGAAGTCGTCATGGTGACGGGAGGCGGAGGGTCCATCGGGAGCGAGCTGTGCCGCCAGATCGCGGGTCATAACCCAAAGCAGCTGATTATTGTAGATATTTATGAAAATTCAGCCTACGATATTCAGCAGGAGCTGCTGAATAAGTTTGAACACCTGAATCTTGTAACACTGATTGCTTCAGTACGCAATACAAAGCGGATGGATGACATATTTGCTATGTATCATCCAAAGATTGTCTACCATGCGGCAGCTCATAAGCATGTGCCGCTGATGGAGGATAGTCCGAATGAAGCAATCAAAAATAATGTATTAGGCACATGGAAGGTAGTTCAGGCAGCGGACAAGCACCATGTGCGCAAATTTGTCATGATTTCTACTGATAAAGCTGTCAATCCTACCAATATCATGGGAGCGTCAAAACGTATCTGCGAAATGATTATTCAGACGTATAATAACCGTTCCAGTACAGAGTATGTCGCGGTGCGGTTTGGAAATGTCATCGGCAGCAACGGCAGCGTCATACCGCTGTTTCAAAAGCAGATCGCTTCAGGCGGGCCGGTGACAGTGACGCATCCAGACATTATCAGGTATTTTATGACAATAC
>CANDMV010000101.1 GCA_947385875.1 uncultured Eubacterium sp.
CGGTGCCGCAGCGTAAAAACAGAATACTTAGGGATTCTTAGCATTCTGGAAAAGTCACCAGAAGACGGAACCGCTCCCCGCACCCGGCGTCCGCACAGCCGGACATAACAATTTATCTGAACTGTTACTTCAGAAGATGTAACAACATTTAAGGATATAATTTTACCTTTCCACAGATTAAAAAATATGTTATTATAATCTCTAAGAAACCTACATGCGCTTTCTTTTCACTAACAAATTTAAGTTGTGCGCGCATACGGGATCCCTGATTTAAATCGCTTCGCGTTAGTACAAATCGTACATTTTTATTAAAAGGAGGATGACTACATTGAAAACATATAACTTGAATCGATTTATTGATGCTCAGCTGAGGGATTATCCAAACGCTTTATCAGAAATTAAAAATGGGAAAAAACAAAGTCACTGGATGTGGTATATTTTTCCACAAATCAACGGACTAGGCAGAACCGAAATGTCAGATTACTATGCTATCAAAGATCTAGACGAAGCAAAAGCATACATGCAGGAGCCAATGCTTCGCTCTCATTTATTGGAGATCTGCGAAGCATTATTATCATTAAAGACGAATGACGCAAATAAAGTACTAGGCTTCCCTGATGATTTAAAACTAAAATCTTCCATGACTCTATTCTCACAGGCATGTCCAGAGGAGAATGTATTCCAAAAAGTTTTGGACAAGTTTTTTAACGGTGTTGCCGATCAAAAAACGATAGAGTTGTTAAAAAAATATAAATAAATACATACAACAGGGCACTCGCAGACCTTCTCAATCTAGCTCGTGCCCTTCTACTTTCATACATACTAAAAGAAATGAATAGATCCAGATGATATTCATAACATCTCTGGTTAAATAAAGAGATATCGTGTTATATTACAAATAATTTAGACGAATCTGCTTCGTGGAATTACCTGCCTGCCTCTGCCAGCAAATCATACGCCTTCTGTGCTGCTTCTGCTGCACTTGACTGTCCATAAATGACCTCGTCCGTCGCCGTACGGAAGATCGAACCGCATTCTCCATAATAAGGACTCATCAACGGATAATTTTTCTCTTCACATAACAGCGTAGCATCATATTGCGTACCTGCCAGCACGCCATCCTCATTTAAGATCTCAATCGCCTTGTCATTACAAGGCACGCCTTTTTCCAACGCCTGTCTGGAAACCATGCCTTTTTCCTGCACAATATATGATAACAGCTGTGCCGCTTCCTTTGGATGCTGTGTATGGGAACCCATGACATACATCGTTGCCGGTTTTACATACCAGCCCATACGCTGCTCCCCTTCGATCGTCGGCGGAAGCGCTGCAGCTACACTCTGCCCATTGCCTGAAATCATTGCCTCATACTGCTTCGCACCGGAAACCCACTGCATGGTTCCCGCATAAATGCCCTGCTCGATCTTCGCCTCATCTCTGTCAGCAACACGTTCTACGACCTTTTCATCTACCAGCTTCTGATAAAACTCCAGCATATCTTCCAGATCTTCCACTGAAAACGTAAAATTCGAATTCTCATCAAATACCACATGTCCCGTTAACTGCTCTACATATGCTACACATGCCATCCACAGAGCTGAGTCATCCAAATCCAACGGATATACGCCATCTGCACTCATAACCTTTGCGGCTGCAAATAAATCATCCCATGTTTTCGGCAGCTCCAATCCGTATTTTTCATATACTGACTTATTATACCATGCAACCTTCACATTTAATGCAATCGGAAGCGCAATCAGCCTGCCGTCTGCATTTGTTCCATAAGACAATTCTACATCGTCATACTGACTTAAATCTAACACATCAGACAAAGTATTTAAATCATAAAATTCTAATCCCTGGCTCTGATATTTATCCAGCCATTGATAATTGACCTGCATCACATCTGCCTCTGTATGTGCAAACATTTTTACATCATTTTTCAGCTCAAAGCCCTGGTATTCTCCATAAGTCATATTAACCTTAATGCCGTCATTCTGCGCGCTGTATTCTTTTAACGCTTCCATTGTGTAGCTGTTGCGTTCATCTGTTCCCCACCAGGATACTTCCAGTTCGATTTCATCTTTTCCGTCTGCCAGTGATATATCTGCTGCTCCACACCCTGCCGTCTCAAGCGCTATTACAGCTGCCATGCCCAGAACCACAGCTCTGTCTGCCCATGAATATTTATGTTTTCCTATTTTCATTCGCGCACCTCCATCTGCAGCTCAAAGCGGCTCAACGCTGTTTTCAAATCTTCTACAGAATCCATTAAGATCACAGCTTTTTTCGATAACTTCTCACTCGTCTCCAGCTCTTCCAGAGTTGCACTCATAACCTCCTGCGTATTCGCGGAAGCATTTTCCGTAATAGATAATATATTCTTCGTTGCTCCAAGAGAAGTTTCTTTTAGACTGCTCATATCATCCGTTATACCTTCAATCGCCTGAATATGCTCTCCGATCGTATCATTCGATTCTACGATCTTTCCAAAAGAAGCGATTGTCGTTTCAACCACGCGTGTCTGCTCGTCAAACATCTTGCGGGAATACTCAAGCTTCTCCCTTGTTTCTTCTACATAATTACGAATACGCAGAATCACTTTGTTAATATCTTCTGTAGAAGAATGTGTCTGTGATGCTAAATTACTAACTTCTCCGGCTACAACCGCAAACCCTCTGCCTGCGTCTCCGGCACGGGCCGCTTCTATGCTTGCATTTAAGGACAGCAGATTTGTCTGTTCACTAATAGATACGATAAACGCCAGTACTCCTTCTATATTCTTTACTTCCTCCACCAACTGGTCGAAAGTCTTTCCGATATTTTTAATTGCCTCATTTGAAATCTGTGTCTTTTCCTTTAATGCCTCTACCTGATGAATCGACTGCTCGCCTACCGTTTTTGTTTCTTTTGATTTTCCACTTACTTCCAGTACATTCTCGACAGTCAGGTTAATGCTCTGTGCCAGATTTTCCAGAGAGTCAAAGGTCTTCTGCGTTTCTTCCAGCTGCTCCTAAGCACCTTCTGCGATGCTCTCCATTGCAATCGATATATTCTTAGATATTTCTGCCGAATCTGACGACATCTGGTTCATGTCGGATGCATTCTGCTCCACCAAATCGGCAATTCCATCTACATGAATTAACAGCTCCTGAAGATGATCCATCATAATGTTAAAGCTCGATACCAGCGTCGCGATCTCACCGGAAGCCTTGAACTTCGCCCTGCTGGTCAAATCTCCCTGCTCTGCCTGCTTCATCACCGTTACCAACCGTTTGATCGGCTTTGTAATCGACACGGAAAACAGTATGCCAAACAGAGCTGCCAGCACAATACTCACAATAGCAATTACAATCGTCATATTTCGGATCTGATCTAATTCCTTCAATACAGTCGTCGTCGGCATCTGGCTGATAATGCGCCAGGAGTCCCCGCACGTATTTGCCGTAACCAACTCTTTATTAAAGATAAATGTACTGTGTGCTTTTTCGTTATATTTTTCTACTAGCCCTGCATCCACGCCTGTTCCAATTTCATCAGCAGCTGTAGAATAAATGACATTGTCATCTTCACTGATGATACTGACTTTCATATCACTCAGCTGGTCTGAAAACTCTAATACCGTCTCAAGCTCCGATGTATATGTCGATGTCAGCAGTATCGCTTCATCATGAATCCGCTTAACATAAAACAAACGCAGATAATTACCATTTACCCCCGTAAACCACCCATCACTTGTAGCTTCATTTGTAATATTGCTTTCCAGTGTTTTGTAAAAGCCTCCTGAACTTAGCACACTTTTCGTCGTACTGGAAATTCTTCCAACACTCAGGTCATTTGTATATACGATTCCATAATCCCCAAAATTATGAAGCAGACTGGTATTCAGCAGACTGCTGCTGATCGCAGACTCCAGCTGAATCTTTTCGTAATCCCCCAGTTTCGTACTACTGCCGCTGTACTCCCTTGTGTCCGGATCCGCAAATGCCAGCGCACATACATCCTCGATGTCATCTTGAAAATTGTTAATATTCAAGCGCATCTGATCGTTGATTGCTGTCATCAATACGCCGACTTTTTTGTCATAACGCCGCTTGTATTTCGATATGTCAAGACAGCCGTCAGCACAATGACCGTAATTGCAATCAAGATGTACGACAAGATCAGCTTCACCTTAATTGATACGTTTCTCATCTTCTCCTCCTTCTATGTAATTTACTTTGTCACAGCACTGAACACAATGGCCATGCGGTGACGCCCCAATACCTACATATATAGAATAACACAGAAAATGAAAAACTGAAAGATTTAGTGTTAAATTTCTTGAATAGCCGGACACCGGGAGATAACCGTTCAGATAAGGTGTTACATTTATGGATACCCGCACCCGGCGTCCGGGTATCCATAAATGTCTCCCCCCTATCTGATCTGTTACTCCGAAAGTGATCCTGCCAGCCAATATGCAGCAGAATTCTCTAACTGCATATATATTTCTGCTGAAAGTAATCCATTAATTTTTCTAATGATCTGCGGAGTACCTCGCACTCTTCTTTACTCGTATGGTTTAGAACAAACGCGATCATTTCCTGATGGAAACGTTCATGGTGCTTGTAAGCATGTATGCCCCGTTCTGTCAGTATGATATTCACCACACGCTTATCCTCTACACTGCGCTTACGCTTCACATATCCTTTTTTCTCCAGAGAATCAATTGCTTTTGTCAGGGTTCCTGTGGTTACCAGCATCTCTTTTGCAACCTTAGACATTTTCTGAGGCTCTTTTAGTCCAATAGCTTCTATCACATGCATATCATTATAAGTAATGTCTTTGAATTCATCCGTAATTAATTTTTCTTCTTCTACTGTCGTGATACGCCGGAAAAATTTTACCAAAAGGCTGTTCAATGTCTGTTCTGCATCCATTTCCATTACTCCTTTATTAATACACTTACCATGTCAGCACAACCGCGCCCCATGTCAATCCGGCTCCAAATCCTGCCAGCACAATGCGGTCTCCCCGTTTCATCCGTCCTTCTCTGTTCACATGGTCTAACAAAATCGGCACGCTGGCCGCGGATATATTTCCACATTCCTCCAGACATACCGGGAACTTCTCCATCGGCTGTTTCAGCCGCTTTGCTACTGACTCGATAATCCGCAGGTTTGCCTGATGCAGCAAAAAGAAATCCACATCATCCGGCTCCAGGTCTGCCTGTTTTAATGCCTGCTGTATGCACATCGGCACTGTACGAACCGCGAATTTATAGACTTCCTGCCCGTTCATACGTACATATGGATCATAAACAGTCTTGCGCGGTTCTGATGTATTTTCTTCCGAAACAGAAGAAGGCGCTATCTTGATAAACGGATGCTGTATCTGCCTGCCCGCACAGGATAATACCATGCCCTTTGCGCCATCGGAGCCCTGCACGCAGGCACGTATTCCTTCTTCATCTGCGTATACGACTGCCGCTCCAGCCCCATCTCCAAACAGCACACACGTAGACCGATCGTTCCAATCCATCAGCTTAGATAATGTTTCAGCCCCAATAATCAATATTTTACGATACATACCGCTTTGAATATATGCCTGTGCCATATTTAAGGCAAATACAAACCCCGAACATGCTGCACATACATCAAAAGCCACTGCATGTACTGCTCCAAGCTCACGCTGAACCTCACAGGATAACGGCGGCGCTATATGATCGGCAGATAATGTCGCGCCGATAATCATCTCCAGCTCCTCCGGCTGCATCCCGGCTTCTTCCAGAGCCATTCTTGCCGCCGATACAGACATGCCGGCAGTAGTCTCTTCCACCGCCAGATGCCTTGCCCCAATTCCAGTACGGCTGCGGATCCATTCATCTGATGTATCCATAATCCGGCTGAGATCATCGTTCGTCACCCGTAGCTTTGGAAGGCAGCTGCCGGTGCCTGCTATTCTTGCTCGCATTTTTCTCCTCCTTCCATATTAAAACTGACGAAATCTTTCATATCGCTCCGCTGCAAATTCTTCACCGCTCTTGCCCGCCTGTGATGATAAATATTCTTTCAGCTGCTGCTTCATATACATGGAAATCGTACCTACCGTGACTTCATCCGCCCCGCCATATTCCGGTATGATTTTTTCTACTACATGAAGATCATACAAATCCTGAGCCGTAATTTTCATGACTTCCGCCGCTTCCTGCGCACGGCTGCTGTCCTTCCATAAAATAGAAGAAAAGCCTTCTGGAGATAATACAGAATAAGTCGCATTCTCCATCATCCACACCTGATTGCCGACCGCCAGCGCCAGCGCGCCACCGCTGCCGCCTTCTCCAATCATCATACAAATCACAGGCACTTTTAACGCTGACATTTCGTATAGGTTTTTGGCAATCGCTTCTCCCTGCCCCAGCTCTTCCGCCTCCATGCCGCAAAAAGCTCCCGAAGTATTTACAAACGTAATAATCGGCCGGTGAAATTTTTCCGCCTGCTTCATCAGCCGGAGCGCTTTACGGTATCCTTCTGGTGAAGACATGCCAAAATTACGCTGCTGGCATTCTTCCATAGTCGTACCTTTTTGTATGCCGATTACAGTCACCGGCTGTCCATCCAAAAACGCGATCCCGCCTACCACCGCAGGGTCATCTCGAAACTGCCTGTCGCCATGAAGCTCGTAAAAATCATCAAATATAAGATCGATATAATTTATCGCAGACGGACGTGTAACCTGCCGGGCTGCTTTTACTTTATCCCATGCAGATTTACTTTCTGCCTTCGTCATACGCTCCAGGCTGCGTTCATCCGGACGCACCTCAATCCTGCCGCCAGTCGTAAACGCATGAAAGCTCTGTGTATTATGATGACACTTTAAGATCAGCGCAAGCGTCTGCTTTAGATGCTTACGTTCTACCACTGCGTCCACAAATCCATGCTCCAGCTGAAATTCCGCGCGCTGAAATCCTTCCGGCAGCTTTTCCCCGATCGTCTGTTCAATAACTCTGGGGCCTGCAAATCCAATCAGAGCACCTGGTTCTGCCAGAATGATATCGCCCAGCATAGCAAAGCTGGCTGTCACTCCTCCTGTGGTCGGGTCTGTCAGCACAGGAATATACAGCAACCCCGTCTCACTGTGCTTTTTTAGTGCTGCAGATGTCTTTGCCATCTGCATCAGTGATATAATTCCTTCCTGCATACGAGCGCCCCCAGAGCAGCAGAACAATATAACCGGAAGACGCATGGATGTCGCTCTTTCTACCGCGCAGGCAATTTTTTCCCCTACGACATGCCCCATGCTGCCCATCAAAAAACGAGCATCACAGACCCCTAATACCACCGGCTCTCCATCAATCCTGGCATAACCAATCGTTACACCTTCTTTTAACTTCGTCTTATCCTGTGTCTGTATCAGCTTTTCCTCATATCCCGGAAAATCCAACGGGTTCGTCTGCTCGGTATCTTCAAACCATGGTTCAAAAGTACCTGCATCTGCGCACATCTTGATGCGGTTATTTGTGCGGATACGGAAATAATAACCGCATTCCTTACAGACATATTTATTTGCGACAGTCTCTGCCTTTGATATTTCAGCACCGCATTTTTTGCACACAAATACATCCTTCTTTACGCTGTTTTCCACACTGCCTGTCCCTTTTTTCAGCTGATCCGCACCGGCTTTTTTATCATCCTGTTCTTCCTGCCCTTGTATGACGCTGCTGCCATTATCAAGTACTGGCATATCTCTGTTTTTTAAATCATGATTTTTTTTCCAATTCATCTTCATTTTCTTAAATAACATATTGATCCTGCCTCGCTTGAATATTTTTACTTCTGAGCTCCGATTGCAAATGTGATTTCCGCTGATGCCGCAAGCTGTCCGTCTACCATAGCAGTCCCCCTGCCTATCCCAATCGGGCCTTTTACTTTTACGATCTCTACTTCCAGTTCCAAGACATCACCCGGAACGACTTTCTTTTTAAACTTCGCGGAGCTGATGCCTGCAAAATACGCAGTCTGCCCTTTCATCTGCGGCTGCGACAGCATAGCTACGGCTCCCGCCTGCGCCATTGCCTCTATAATCAGTACCCCCGGCATAACAGGCTCTCCCGGAAAATGACCGGCAAAATACGGCTCATTGTAGCTGACACATTTACGTGCCGCCACACGCTTTCCGGGCTCCATCTCCTCTATCGTATCCAACAGCATAAACGGGTGCCTGTGCGGGATAATTTCCATAATCTGTGATGCATTTAATAAAGGCATAAATTCACCTCCCTAACTCTATATTTAATTTTCATTAAATAAACCTTCTACACTATATCTAGCTGCGCTTTGTAAATTCATTCAAAATAAACTTCCTATACATTGTCTGACTGTTACTTATTTTTCAATCAGCCGGCAATAAAATATATCTGATAACTTATTTTTATATCATCAGCTCTAAATATATCTATTACTTATTTCTCATATTTAGAAACCATCAGTGTCGCATTATGCCCGCCAAATCCAAGGGAATTACTTAACGCATGGCGCACTTCCTCCTGATACGGCTGCTTACAGTAATCCAGATCTATTTCTTCATCTGGTGTCGTATACCCTGCCGTTGCATGAATATACTGATCCTGAATCGTTTTCACACATGCGATGAACTCTACCGCCCCCGCTGCTCCCAGCAGATGGCCGATCATAGACTTCGTGGAATTAATACGGATATTTTTCGCATGATTGCCAAAAGCCAGCTTGATTGCCCTTGTTTCGAACAAATCATTATGATGAGTCCCAGTGCCATGCGCATTAATATAGGTTATTTCTTCCGGCTTGACACCTGCCTCTGTAACGGCGTTAATCATTGCCCTCGCCGCGCCAGACCCGTCCTCCGCTGGCGATGTAATATGATAAGCGTCACTGGAGCATCCATAACCTGTGACTTCCGCATAGATTTTAGCCCCGCGCTTTTTTGCGTGTTCCAATTCTTCCAGAATCACGATTCCCGCACCTTCTCCCATAACAAATCCGCTGCGGTCTTTATCAAACGGAAGAGAACAGCGCGCCGGGTCATCCTGTGAAGACAATGCTGTCAATGCACTAAAGCCCGCGATTCCAAGCGGTGTTACACACCCTTCACAGCCGCCTGCTGCCATCACATCTGCATCGGAACACTGAATAGCCCGAAAAGCTTCCCCGATGCTGTTCGTCCCAGTCGCACATGCTGTCACAACATTAATGCTTTTTCCCTTCAGCCCATATGCAATCGATACATTTCCGGCAGCCATATTCGAAATCATCATTGGAACAAATAACGGATTGACACGTGACGGCCCTTTTTCCAGTAATTTTTTATGCTCTCTCTCGATCGCCTGCATACTTCCAATCCCGGAGCCGATCGCACAGCCTACACGATATGCATCCTCTTTTTCCATGTCCAGAGCCGCGTCTTCAAATGCTTCTTTTGCCGCCGCCATTGCATACTGGCTGAATAGTTCCATCCGCTTTGCTGATTTAAAGTCCATGTAGTTTTTACCGTCAAACCCTTTTACTTCTGCTGCCAGACGGCATTTATATCCTGATGCATCAAAATGAGTGATTGGTGCAAATCCCAGCTTCTGCTCCTTGACAGCCTCCCAGAAGTCATTGACGCTTAAACCAATCGGCGTAATTGCCCCCATACCCGTTACCACTACTCTGCGTTTCATTTTAATCCTCCTAAACTGAAAACAATAGAAAGTACACGATACGAACTTTTTATTGTCTTAAACATAAAAGCTCATTAGTGAACTTTTCTGCCTTAAACATAAAAGCTCATCTGTGGACTTTCTATTGTCTTAAATGCAAAAGCTCACCTATGGACTTTCTATTAGCTTAAACTTAAAAGCTCATTTATGAGCTTTTTGCTTTCTACTGCCTCTTAACTGTAAAATCCATTTGCAGACTTTCTAAACAGCCTTGACTTATCATTTTTATTGTCCTTTTAAATAGCCATACCGCCGTCTACGCTTAAGATCTGCCCTGTCATATAAGAAGACTGGTCAGATGCCAAAAATAAAGCTGCGTTCGCAATATCTTCCGGCTTACCCACACGTCCCAGCGGAATCTGCTCAAGCATCTGCTGCTTTAATTTGTCCGGCAGTACGTCTGTCATATCTGTAGCCACAAAGCCCGGCGCTATCGCATTCACACGAATTCCCCGTGAAGCCAGCTCTCTGGCCGCACTCTTCGTCAGTCCAATCACGCCCGCCTTCGACGCACTATAATTAGCCTGCCCCGCATTTCCTAAAATACCGGATACTGATGTCAGATTAATAATATTCCCGCTGCGCTGCCTTAACATATACCGTGATGCATGTCGAATCGTATGGAATGTCCCTTTGAGATTTGTATCTAATACCTTGTCATAATCCTCTTCTGACATTGCCATAAGCAGTCCATCCTTCGTGATACCAGCATTATTCACCAAAATATCCAGCCTGCCGCTTTTCTTGATAACTGCTGCAATCATTTCGCCGCACGCATTAAAATCCGCTACATCACACTGTACCGCTTCGGCTCTGCCTCCTGCCTGTATGATCTCCTCTGCAGCCTCATCTGCACTTTGCTTTGAGCCATTATAATTTAAATATACATATGCGCCATGCTCCGCCAGCTTTTTTGCAATCGCGCGCCCAATTCCTCTGCTCGCTCCTGTCACAAGCGCAACTTTATCGGTTAACATATGCTTCCAACTCCTCCGGTTTCTCAATATGGTACACGGCAACATCACGATTTATCTTTTTCATAAATCCGCTCAATGTACGCCCCGGCCCTATCTCTACAAATTCATCCACACCTTCTGCAATCAGACGCTCCATGCTCTGCTGCCAGCGAACCGGAGAAGATACCTGCCTGATTAACAGATCTTTCACCTGCTCACGATCTGTCACAAAATCCGAGGTCACATTTGAGATATATGGAATCGCAATATCACGTATATTTATCCCCTCCAGCTCCTGCGCCAGGTTCTTGCCGGCTTCTTCCAGCATACTGGAATGGAAAGGCCCGCTGACATTCAGCGGCACAATACGCTTTGCACCTGCTGCCTTACATGCTTCTCCTGCTGCTTCTACAGCACCCTGTTCTCCGGTAATGACAATCTGCCCCGGACAGTTGTAATTCGCAATCGAAACAATTCCCTGTGTCTGCTCACAGATCTTTTCAATATCATATGTATTCATTCCAAGTACTGCTGACATAGCACCGCCAGACGGAACCGCTTCCTGCATAAAAATTCCACGCTTTCTGACCAGACGAAACGCATCTGCCGGATCCAGCGCTTTTGATACCAACAGAGCTCCGTATTCACCAAGACTTAACCCCGCCGCGTAGTCCGGCTTCAGCTGTCCCTGTTCCATTGCCATAAAGATCGCAGCTTCTACCGTCAGCATAGCAATCTGTGTATATTCTGTTGTATTGATCTTGTCGTTTTCTTCAAAGCAAAGTGCCGGAATATCCAGTCCGGTTACATTTGAAGCCAGGTCAAATACCGCTTTACAAATATTGTAATTATCGTAAAACTCTTTTCCCATTCCTATATACTGTGCACCCTGTCCCGGAAACATGTAAACTGTTTTACCCATAATCGTTTTCCTCCTGCTGCAAAATACTGCACAACTGCTATTTTAACAGCCTTTATGTCTGCTTCATGATCTTTCTAGTTTCACTGTATGTATCACATTTACCATTTTAACAGCCTTTATGCCTGCTTCATGATCTTTCTAGTTTCACTGTATGTATCACATTTACCATTTTAACAGCTTCTGTGCCTGCTCCATGATCTCTTCTATAATCTCGCTGCATGTATTTTCCTGCTTTACCAATCCTGCAATCTGGCCTGCCATCAGGCTGCCGCCCTTTACGTCGCCATCCATGACAGCTTTCCGCAGAGAACCAAGCGTCAGCATCTCAAGCTCCTCAAGGGTTGCCCCCTCTTTTTCCATCTTCAAATATTCCCGGCTCATCTGATTACGCAGCACGCGAATCGGATGCCCGGTAGAACGCCCAGTTACTTCTGAGTCTATATCCTTAGCCTTAACAATCCGTTCTTTATAATTTGGATGTACAATAGACTCTGCTGCTGTCACAAATCTGGTTCCCATCTGGACTGCTTCGGCTCCCAGCATAAATGCTGCTGCAAACCCTCTCCCGTCAGCAATGCCTCCGGCAGCAATCACCGGAATCTGCACAGCATCTGCGACCTGTGGTACCAGAGTCATCGTTGTCAGCTCTCCAATATGCCCGCCTGACTCTGTCCCCTCTGCTACGACAGCATCCGCTCCCGCGCGCTCCATCATCCTCGCCATCGCCACACTGGCTACTACCGGAATGACCTTAACGCCCGCCTCTTTCCACATCGGAATCAGCTTTCCCGGATTTCCTGCCCCTGTCGTGACTACCGGAATCCCTTCCTCTACTACAACCTGTGCCACTTCGGCAGCATTCGGGTTCATCAGCATGACATTTACGCCAAAAGGCTGATCGGTCAGCTTTTTGGCTTCACGTATCTGCTGGCGCACTACTTCCGGCGGCGCACTGGCTGCTCCAATGATTCCAAGCCCTCCCGCGTTCGATACCGCAGCTGCCAGATGATACTCAGCCACCCATGCCATGCCGCCCTGGATAATCGGATATTTTATACCTAATAACTCTGTAATTCTTGTCTTCATAATCGATCGCCTTAATCTGTCACATCATGCTCTTTCAAGTAGTTAATCACATCCCCTACTGTAGTAACGTTTTCCAGATCCTCAGATGGGATTTCAATGCTAAATTCCTCCTCTAATGCCATAACCAGTTCAAAAATATCTAAGGAATCTGCACCAAGGTCATCCTTAAAAGAAGTTGCTTCGGTAATTTCAACATCGGTATTTAACTGTTCTTTGACGATTTCTGCGATTTTTTCTAACATTTTTTCAATCTCCTTTTTGGGAATTCTTTTTTGTTTGAAGCTCAAATAGTTTGAAAGTCAAATAGTTTCATTCTCAAAGCATAATAGTACGCATGGAAAGATTTGTCAAGATATATTTTTATTTTATAAAGCTTGTGCGGATAAACGGTTCGCGCTCCGGCAGCCCATATTTTTCCCTGCCAAGCGCAATACTCTTCATTAAAAATGACATATTTGCGGCCAGCGTGCGCATTGTCTGAAGACCTTCTGCATCTTGTGCTGCCTCTCCCTTTTCCCTGCCATGAATACTGTTCCAGTACTGACTGGATGCAATCGGCATTCCACTGATTGTAAAATACTTATTCAGCTCATCAAAGGTCGCTGACAGTCCGCCCCTCCTTGCAGCTACCACACTGGCTCCGACCTTCATCGTCTTATCAAAATGCGTGCTGTAAAACAGCCGGTCCAGACAGGCAATCAGCGTCGCATTTGCGGATGCATAATAAACAGGACTTGCAGCTACCAGTCCGTCCGCCACTTCAAACTTTCCTGCCAGTTCATTTACAATGTCATCAAATACGCACTTCCCTTTTCCCGCGCAGGTATTGCAGGCGATACATCCTCTAATGTCCATATTTCCGATCTGGACTGTTTCTGTCTCGATTCCCTGCGCATCAAATACTTTTTCCATTTCCAAAAGCGCAGCCGCTGTGTTGCCTCCTTTACGAGGACTTCCATTCAACATCAATACTTTCATTTTACCAGTTTCCTTTCCCTCATAAATTTTACAATATATGCAGATCTGCACATATCGATCACTGCAAAACGATATTGCTTTTTACGCTTTGCGCAATTTTATCTTAAATGATTGTTAGAAAATTATAAGTCATATTATGGAAAATTGAAAGATGTTTCTTTAAGATCATATACAATCAAGTAACTTACCGTGTTACTTTTCAACCTTCGGCTTCGCTGCAAAACCGTCACCCTTCCTCTCCCTCCTAATATAATATGATAGAAAGAATCTTCAGGAGAACAATCATGTCACAAGAACATCACCAGACCATCACCAATCAATGCAGTTTTTCGGGAATTCATCCCGCTATGGCAGACCTTCCCTACCCGCCTATTCAGGTTCAGGAGAAAAATCCTGCTTATGCAAACCTGCTCAGCATTGACTATTGCGGCCCTGTGTCTGAACTAACTGCCATCACGCAGTATATCAATAACGAAAACCGCCTGACCTATGAACACTGCCCGACTGCAAAGACTATTTTAGGAATCGCCGTTGCAGAAATGATGCACCTCCAGAAATTAGGTGAGCTCATCGGCCTGCTCGGCGGCAGCATCTGCTTTATAGCAAGGCAGCCAAACGGCAAACAGCGTATGTGGACACCAGAATACCTAACCATTCCAGAAACAGCTCAGAAAATGATCGCTGCAGACATCGAGGCGGAAAAAGCTGCTATTCAGCAGTACATGATGCATATAAAATTGATTCATGATCAACATGTAAATGCTGTACTAAACAGAATCATCAAAGACGAAGAATATCATATTATGCTGCTTCAAGCGCTGCTGGCTCAATGTTAAGGTTCTGGCTAAGCCGATGCGGCATCTTTAGCTTCCAGCATCCGGCAGGGAGCAATCAGGTGCCGCAGTTTCCAAAATAATTTTACTCAAACCTATAATATTCTGCTATAATGAAAAAGCAGCTGCATCCCATGCAGCGCCTATACCCGCGAACGATATGAACTGCCAAAGCTGTTGCCCGTATATGCCCATAAACGCCAACGAATTTGGAATACTTTCTCGCGTGTATCATACACTTTCATCAACAAATGACTTTCATTTCAAATAAGGAGGAATCTAAAATGAATACATTAAAAAAAACTACCGCCGGATGTCTGTTACTATGCATGACTTTAACCCACGCATATCTCCCGCAAAAAATATCCGTATACAGCGCATCATCAGATCTGCCCAAAACACAGACGCAGAGCAGTCATGATGTTTTGGAAAACATATCAGCTGCCGAATATACAATCAAAACAGACCAAAAGGAATACAAAGACAAAGACGGCAGAGTAAGGGGAATTGTCTCCTTTAGTTATCCGCAGTTTACCAGCGATTTCCCTTTTGCAGAAGAAATCAACCAACAGCTGAGGAAAAAAAGCCATAAATACTTTAAATCCGACAATGCAAAGAATATAAAAGAATTTACAAAATCCTCCATAAAGGAAGGCCGCTTTTATGAAGAAACCGAGCAGTATTACTGGACAACCTACTGTGATGTTTCCTATAATAAAAATGGAATTGTCAGCTTTGCTATGTCAGAGTGGTGGTATGCGGGCGGCGTACACAACCGTGACTACTATGGCCTGAATTACGATCTGACAACAGGAGAAAAGCTCACGATAAAAGATGTCATATCCGGCGATGCGAAAAAAGAATTATTAAAATCCGCAAAAGAGTACTGCGGCTCCGATACATCCGCCTATCGAACCATAAAAGAAACAAAAAAATACAAATTTTTCTTTGAAGAAGGCACCGTACATATTTGTTTCGGCAGTTATGAACTAGACCACGGGACAAGCTGGGACATATTTACTGTGAAGGGCCGCTATGAATAATGAACCTATTACTCCCCCGCCAGAAAGCGGCTGTGCTGCGAAAAGCAACATAGATATAACTGTTCATGTTACAATTCAGCCTTTGGCAGAACTGTAATGGAATCCAACCCATTGAAAGTCTGCTTCGCGAAGGGGTTCTAAGCGCCAATGAGGCAGATGCAAAGTACCGGACTGAACTGTTGTTACTTTTCACGGGTCAGGAACGCGCACTAGAGCGTGTTTGAAAAATGCTTTTCGTGAGATGTACCCACAGGGCATGATATGCTTCACACTTTGTACCCACAGGGCAT
>CANDMV010000102.1 GCA_947385875.1 uncultured Eubacterium sp.
CGGAGGATGTCAAAGGCTCCCCGCACGCCCACAGGACTTCCATAATCTGCCATTCGCTCGGTGTAATCTCTTCCTTTGCCATATCTCTGCCCTCCTTTCGCTTTATTTCGTCACTTTATATATCGATCAATTATTGTTAATCATTAAGAGGCGTTGACGTAAAAATATGTATTGACTTTCATCCAATCCAAACCTATAATGGAAATACTGCGAAAAAATAAACTTACAAAGGAGGTATCATATGGACATGAAAAATACGGAAAACGCTTCTGAAAACAAAATGGGCACGATGCCGGTCAACAAGCTCGTCTGGAACATGTCATTCCCGATGATGGTTTCCATGCTGGTGCAGGCGCTGTACAACATCGTGGACAGTATTTTTGTAGCAAGAGTATCAGAAAACGCGCTGACAGCCGTATCCCTTGCATTCCCTCTGCAGACGCTTACGATTGCAGTCGGTGCAGGCACCGGTGTCGGCATTAACGCACTTCTATCCAAATCGCTTGGTGAAAAGGATTTTAAAAAAGCGAATGATACAGCGTTAAACGGCGGATTTCTTTATATTATGAGCTACCTGCTTTTTTTAGTTCTCGGCTTTACTATTGTAAAACCATTTTATGTAAGCCAGCTGAAAGGAAGCTCGCCGGAAATATTTGATCTGGGCGTGCAGTATCTAAGCATTGTCATGATCTTTTCTATGGGAATATTTGGACAGTTCTTCTTCGAGCGTCTTCTGACATCGACCGGCAGGACAGTCTACAGTATGGTGTCACAGCTTTCCGGCGCGATTACTAATATTATTTTAGATCCTATTCTTATTTTTGGACTGCTTGGGCTTCCAAAGATGGGCGTAGCAGGCGCGGCGGCAGCTACCGTTATCGGACAGTGTGTAGCAGCAGTCGTAGCCTGTGTATGCAATATAAAATATAATCATGACCTGAATCTTTCCTTAAAAGGGTTCCGCTTAAGCAGCTCGCTGATTGGCAGTATTTATGTCGTAGGTATTCCATCGATTATCATGCAGTCGATTGGTTCCGTTATGACCTACAGCATGAATAAAATACTGATCGATTTTTCTTCTACGGCAACCGCGGTATTCGGTGTTTACTTTAAGCTCCAGAGCTTCTTTTTCATGCCGGTTTTCGGCCTGAACAATGGAATTACTCCGATTATTGCTTACAGCTATGGCGCGCAACAGAGAAAGCGTATGATAAAGACGATCAAAACCAGCATGAAAATAGCGTTCGTACTGCTTCTGTTTGGTTTTGCCGGATTTGAGCTCTTTCCACAGATACTGCTGAAGATGTTCGATGCATCAGATGAAATGTTAAAGATCGGCTGCCATGCATTAAGAGTCATCGGCGTCCATTTTCTGTTTGCCTGGTTCTGCATCATTGCAGGAACTATTTTTCAGGCATTAGGAAAAGCTGTATACAGCCTGATTGTCTCCATTATGCGGCAGCTGGTCGTATTGATCCCGGCAGCATATATACTCGCAAAAGTCGGCGGTCTGGATGCTGTCTGGTGGTCATTCCCCATCGCGGAGCTTATGTCGCTGACAGTATCTGCGCTGTGCCTAAGAAGCATTTACAAAAATATTATCAAACCTCTGCCGGAGGGGCATGAATAACAGACTACAGTTCTGCATAATCCGGCTGTCATGGTTCAGGAATTTCTAAACCTTCTGCATTCATGTGACAGCCGGACAGACATCAGAACAGCTGTACTCCTTAATAATTTAATAAGGCCATGCACCCACTGCCTAACAAATCAGACGCTATTTATCTTCACGTTTATCGCCATCAATCGACTTTAAACGCTTTCGGATTAATTAATTCTTTCATCTGTTCCACCTGTCCGTTGTCCAGAAGCATAGCAAATTCCTCTTTGCTCATACAACCCCTCCTTCCTATTTTATATAGATTACATATATAATAGTATATACATAGTCTATATAAAATAGCCAAACGGCGGGTGCAAAGCCTTATTAAATTATCACAGTATAGCCCTATCCTTTTGATTCATAAACAACGACCTCATCTTTCTTTATCTGTTCCAGAAATTCGGCATCATTTGATGTATCTGTAATCACATCTATAATAATAGTAAAAAGAAATCCACTTTTATCCCTGTTATTCTTATATTCAATACTTCTCAACAATAATAAAGAAGCAAGCGAAGTAAGCATAACAGGATTTGATATGTCAAACGATAGAACTTTTAACAAACCTAATCCGGCAAAAAAACAGCAACTACCGATAATGTGATTTTTATAGCTTTCATAACTATATCCTCCACTTCAGACACCAGTTTATCTCTAATATTATTTTAACATAACGCTGCCGTTTTTTCCATCCCCTGTCTTATCAAAACATCTTATCAATGATTATTTGGGTGCCGGCCTGCTGTTTTTGATAAGCCTTACAATGAAAATGCTGACCTTACAGACAGAATCTTTAGCTGTGAAGCTCTGACCAAAAACCGCCGACTGAATACAGCACTTAAGAAAGACCGTCACACTAAAAAAACTGCAGGATACAGCAGCAAAAGATCTTTTTGCCATATCCTGCAGACTTTTCACATAATGCAACAGCCTCTAAAAACAATCTTATCCTTCTTTTACAAAATACATCTGATAAGCCTGATACTCACCAAACTCTACCGGCAGCGGTATCCCGCTCTCCATCAGCGCATCCGCCGCATACACCTTTCCGCTCTTTTCCTCACGGTACATGCAGCCTTCCTCCAGTCCTTTCAGCCGCAGATAATTCACAGTCATGTTTCCATGCACCTTCAGCATCAAAGCACTGACCAGTACCGCAGATGCATCCTCAGATACAAATTCCCATGCACCTACTTCCTGCGTGGACGGGTCAGTCAGCCGATAATAAAGCCCGTTTTGAATCAGCGGCGCATATTTCTTGTAATCTGCGATCTGCTGCCGCATCTGCTGCTTTTCATCGTCCGTAAGCTTGTTCGGGTCCAGTTCGTATCCAAATGTCCCCGCCATAGCAGTAATCCCGCGGGCTGCAAACGGAGTGGTGCGCCCGGTCTGGTGATTCGGCACCGCAGACACATGGGAACCGACAGTAGATACCGGATAGCCGAATGACGTTCCATACTGGATGTCAACACGGTCAACAGCATCCGTATTATCGCTGCACCATATTTGCGGCGTATAATACAGCATACCGGCATCAAAACGTCCTCCTCCTCCGCTGCACCCTTCAAACAGGATATCCGGGTATTTCTGCACCAGCCGCTCCAACAGGTCATACAAGCCGCGTACATAATCATACTGCACCCTGCCCTGATCATCTGCACCGCATGAATAGCAGTCAGACAGGCTCCGGTTCAAATCCCATTTGATATACTCAATATTTCCCTGATCGAGCACCTGGCAGAGATTCTCAAATATCCAGTCCACGACCTCAGGTCTGGAAAAGTCCAACAGCAGCTGATTTCTGGCACGCACAGGATTTCTGCCTGGTATCGAAAGCGCCCAGTCTGGATGCTCCCGATATAAATCGCTGTCTTCATTGACTGCCTCCGGCTCAAACCAGATGCCGAATTTCAGACCCATGCCGTTGATTTTTTCAATCAGGCTCGACAGCGATTCACCGAGCTTTTCCTCATTGACATGCCAGTCTCCAAGGCCGCTGTTATCATCGTCGCGCTTACCAAACCATCCGTCATCCATCACCAGCATCTCAATCCCAAGATCTGCTGCCTGTCTTGCCAGAGCACACAAAGACTCACTGTCAAAATCAAAATAGGAAGCCTCCCAGCTGTTCAGCAGAACCGGACGGATGCTGTCCCGATACTTTCCACGGCATAAATGCGCCCGAATGCAGCTGTGCAGGTTCTGCGACAGCTTAGCCAGTCCGGCCCGGCTGTAGCTTAAAATCGTCTCCGGCACATAGAAATCTTCTTCCGGCTGCAGCGGATAAGAAAACAGTTCATCAGCCAGTCCCATCAGGGCACGCGTCTGATTAAACTGATCCTTTTCCACTTCTCCCTTAAAATTCCCGCTGTATACAAAAGTCATCGCATAGCAGCTGCCGAAATCTTCCGTCGCATTCCTGTCTGCAATCATCATCATCGGATTATACTGATGGCTGGATGTCCCTCTTCGGCTTCCGATTGTCTGAGCTCCATGAGATACCGGCGTACGCTGTACATACCGCTCCATCGCATGTCGGCCATAGAAAAACATTATGTCAAAGTCTCCTCCGACCCAGTCCAGACATGCCGCCTGCGCTTTTTCCAGTGATATTTTATCACTGCCGCCATTATGAATCCGTGCACTTCTTGTAATAATATCTAATTCCGGAAGAACACCGTACAAAAGCGTCGCCTTCACATGCGATACCGGATCCTCCAGTTCGATTTCCAGCGTCTCCGCCTCTTTTTTATCTGCGTAAACTGCCGGGAATCCGGGAATCCCATATTTGCCTTCTAAAATACGCGCGCTGCGGTAACGGAAATCACAGCCGTACGATCCGTCTGCATTTTTTATTATGACAGCCGGACTGCGGTAATCTCCCGTCCCCTGGCACGGCAGCTCCTGAGGCAGCACATCCATAGAATAAGTCCGGTCAGCTCCTGCATCATACGGATTTCCGGAAAAACCACGATCAGCAAAATGCAGCAGATAATCCATACAGCCCTCCGTCCTGCGTCCATAATAAAGATGCAGTAAAAAACCGTATTCATCGGCTTTCATCTGATACGTCGAATTTTTCGTATGCAGAGTAAATATTTTATTTTTTTCATCAATCAAAATACCCATAAAATGCCTCCTATACATATAGTAACCTAAAATAAAACCGCTGCACGATATTGGAGCTGACAAAAAAGCCGAAACATCCAGCCCGGAGAATAGCTCCGGGCCGGATACCTCTACACGTTACAGTCCAGACTTCAATGTCATTAACTTAGCGACCTCCCTGACGATTCTGCGTCTGGCCATGTAAGGCTTAAGCTAATGACATTGGTTCAAACTTCGGCTTCACTGTAACGGAATCCAACTCATTTATAGAATAAATAGAGAACGGATTCCCTCTTAAAAAGCATTTATCAAACACGCTCTAGAACTCAGATTATTTTACCGCACCATTTACAACACCATTTAAGATCTGCTTCTGACAGATAATGTAGAAGATCAAAATCGGCAGCAGCGCCAGCAGGTAAGATGCAAATGCCAGATTGTAGTTCGTACCGAACTGTGTCTGGAATGTCATCTGTGCCAGAGGCAGTGTATTAATGCCGCTTCCTGACATAATAACAAGCGGTGTCATAACGTCGTTCCATACGCTCAGTGCAGTAATAACTGCTACCGTTGCATGCATCGGCTTCATGATCGGGAAGATAATCGTCCAGTAAGTCTTCCATGTCGTAGCTCCGTCCATACGTGCCGCTTCTTCCAATGCAATCGGGATATTTGTCAAATATCCAGAATATAACATCAGATTCATCGGCATATAGAATACCACATAACAGATAATAACGCCAGCAATATTTGCAAGTCCCATCTGTGCTGTCTGTTTTACTAAAGGCATCATCAGAATTGCGAACGGTACGAACATACCGCTGACTATATACAGGTATATCAAATTATACCATTTATTTTTTGCTTTGTTTCTTCCGACTGCATATCCGATCATTGAATGCACCAGTACAGATATGATAACTGTTACTGCCGTAATCAGGAAACTGTTCATCAGAGAATGCCAGAAATCTGTCACACGCATTGCTTCGGCAAAATTCGAAAAGCTCCAATGCTTCGGCAGGGATAAAATCCCTGAAATACTGTTTGTCATTTCCGAAGGCTGCTTAAATGCAATTATAATCGTCATGTACAGTGGAAATGCTATTGTAATCAATCCGCAGATTAAGAGAATCGTAACCGGCCAGTTGACCTTTTCACTTACTTTTTCTTTCATTATAACTGCTCCTCCTTTTTACCCGTAATTGTAAGCTGGACTACAGAGAATATAACGATTATGACGAAGAACAATACTGCGTTTGCACTCTGGAAGCCGAACTGTCCGCCTGACATACCGTTATTGTAGATCAGGTAAGAAATAGATTCTGTACTCTGCGCAGGACCACCCTTGGTCAATGCCATAATCTGATCAAATACCATCAAAAAGTTCTTTACACACAATACCATGTTGATACTGAAAAACGGAATAATAAGCGGGAATGTCAGGTGCTTGAACTGAGCCCATCCGGTAGCGCCGTCAATCGAACCCGCTTCATATACATCTTCCGGCACAGTCTGCAGGCCGGATATATAGATAATCGTATTCATCGCAATCGCCTGCCATGCACACACGATTACGATTGCCACCCATGCCCATTTTGTACTGGCAAGGATACTGGTTCCCTTTCCGCCCATCATATCGATGACCGCCGGAACGATATATGTAAAAAAGTAATTGAATATGTAGCCTACAACCAGAGCGCCCAGAATATTCGGTACAAAGTACAGACCTCTTAATGTGCTCTTGAACTTGATTTTACTGTTTAGCCCCAGTGCCAGAACAAGGCTGATGACATTTACAACAATGGTAGAAACAATCGCCATTTTAATTGTAAACATATAAGACTTGCCGACACGTGCATCCGTAAACAGGTCAATATAATTACGCAGTCCGACATAATCATAATCGCCGTATCCTCTGAAATTCGTAAAGCTGTAAACCACACCTTTAATTAGCGGCAGCGTATTAAAAGCAAAGAACAGTATCAGGACCGGCACTGTCATGAGTAAGTAGGTACGCTCCCTGTCATTCATCTTCTTCATTTTTTCGATCTCCTTTCCGCCTCCTGTTTAATGACTGGCTTCGTATTCCTGCACCATACGGATAATATCACGGTTATACCTCGCCCAGTCTGTATCAAATTTTGCCAAGAATGCATCCACGTCTTTTTCGATCAGCAGCGTCTGGATCTGAGCGTCTACCGCCATCTCTGATGGATAATAATGATCCTGGTAATCCGTCATATTACCAGACGCAATATAATCCGTCATACCGTCCAGATTCGGTGCCAGCGTGAAATCTCCGCTCTTACACGGAACTGCATTCTGATCATCCAGATAACTCTGCAGGTTTTCATCATCTAACAGGAAGTCGATGACTTCATAAGCCGCTTCTTTGTTCGGACAATCCTGTGTCACGCAGAACTGCAGGTCAACACCAGAGTTGAGCGTATTACCGTCTTTATCATTGCTTGCCGGCATTACAAACGAGTCAATATCCATATCCGGATTTACCGACTTAATCTGCGGCACGGCAAAGCTTCCGATTGTATACATTGCAGACTCGCCATTCGCAAACGCTGTACATGCGCTGTTATAATCGTACGCAAACGGCCCTTCTTCACCGTAATCTAACAGCTGAAGCATCTTCTCGGCCACTTCTCTGTATTCATCGGAAAACTTCGTGCTTCCGCTGTTTACCTGCTGACAGACATCTGCCGGCGCAAGGTCTACGGCGATTGCATTCCAAGGTGCCAGACAAGTCCAGGTATCCTTAAATCCAAAATAAAACGGCAGGATGCCTTCCGACTGAATCTCCTCACAAAGAGCCATCAGCTCATCCCATGTCGCAGGAATCTCCCACCCATGCTCTTGAAACATCTCACGGTTATAAAGAATACCCGCTGCGTTTGCTACATATGGAACACCATACGTTCCTTCCGTCGGCACAAATTCCAGTCCTTCGAGAATATCCACATATCCCGGATTAATATCGGAAAGTCCTGCGTAGTCTGATACATCCGCCAATATGTTAGAGTCAATAAAGTACGAATAATTAATGTCTCCGCCGATGCCGATGATGTCCGGATAATCATCCCTGACAAACCTCGTTTTCAAAATTGTCATGGCATCATTCGGTGCCTCGATTCTTAAGTGGATATTGTCATGAGTACTGTTGAACTTCTCTGCCAGCTCTTCAAACACATCCACTGCCTCCGGCTTGTAATGTACCAGCTCAATTTCGATCTTGCCGTCATTATTCTGACTGCCGCAGCCAGATAACAGCAGCGGAGCCGGTACCGCACATGCCAGAAAAAGACTTAACATTTTTTTCTTCATCCCTATTTCTCCTTTCTTTTACCTCGTTCTTAATTGCAAAAATATTATAACATTCCTTAATGCGTCCTTAAATAGCATGTTTTTTTCATTTTTATACCTTAATGTGATTTTTTTGTGAAATATTTAAAGTCATCTAGCATTTTGGCATGTTATAAGTTATACTATAGCGTGTCTGAAAATGAAATTGCACAAAAATATAGAAAATATTTGTAAGAAGCAACATAAATATACAGACAGTTTACATTAAGCTCTGATTATATTCGTGTTATTTTCTATATAAAAGCAATAATTTCCGTTGTTTTGACGAACAGCGGTCTGTTTTCAAACACCCCTCTATTGCAGAATATGCACCAAGGACCACAGAAATGAATATTTTAACTGCCACAAAATAACTTGTGCAAACGTTCCACGAAAAGATAACGCTAAAGGAGTCGCTTACTTATGAACGATTTATTATTTTCTGTTTTCCCCAGTGAGAATTTTGTAGATTTCAGCCTGTATCAATTCGGCTGGGAACGCTGTACGCCTGCCAAATCCTTCGGCCCGGCTGCACGCGCCCACTATCTGTTCCATTATGTCATTTCAGGCACCGGCACATTAAACGCAGACGACACATGCGGCAAAACCCATACCTATCAGGTAAAAAGCGGCCAGGGCTTTATGATCTTCCCTGACCAGATCAATACATACATCGCGGATGAAAAACTGCCGTGGGAGTATGTCTGGATTGAATTTGACGGGCTTCATGCAAAAGAAGTCGTCACCTTTGCCGGACTATCCCCAAATGCGCCGATCTATCATGCGCGTGCACATGACCTGCGCGAAACGATGATGAACGAAATGCTCTACATCGCTCAGCACGGGAACCTTCCGCCTTTCCATCTGATCGGACATTTCTATCTTTTTTTAGATGCGCTGACCCGTTCGATCTCTACGGTAAAGCTGTCCACCGGAGGACGGCTTCGGGACTTTTATGTGCATGAAGCAATTACTTTTATTGAGCAAAACTTTCAAAATGATATCTCTGTAGAAAATATCGCAGATAACTGCGGCCTAAACCGAAGCTATTTCAGCAAAATCTTCCGCACCACCATCGGCCGGACACCGCAGGAATTTCTGCTGAATTACCGCATGACGAAGGCCGCAGAGCTGCTGAAGCTGACACAGTTATCTGTCAGCGATGTCAGCAAGGCAGTCGGTTATGATAACCCTCTGCATTTTTCACGGTCATATAAAAATGTATATGGGGTTTCACCCAGAGGGTGGAGAAATCAGAATAAGATTATGAAGTGAAGCTTACATGCTGCATCTCTGCCTCAAGACATGTGAGGGGATCCGTCCCGGCTCCCCTCACTCAGCGCTTCCGCTTCTGATCTTTTTCTTTCCTCAGCGCAATGATCTAATGCTTTAGATCATGGTACAGAATACTGATAAATTCATTATTCTTCTGCTGATACAGATATTTTTCATACTGGCTTCTCAGTACCTGATTAACTGCATTCAGTTCTATCATTTCACATTTTTCCCTGATCTGGAGCTGATAAATAAAGATCAACGCAAGTCCCATCACATCCACAAATGCCCGGATACGGAAAACTTCGTAAAACAGCCTGCTCGATAATGGCGTGTCAGGAAAGACATAACTTAAATTGCTCAGTAAAATAATAAAAATAATTGTTCCTATCAAAAGCTCCAGATCCCTTACTGACACAGAAAAAACATTTGACTGTATCAGCATCCTTTTCTCTATGACCCAGATCAAATAAAATAAGATACCATCGATCACCAAAAGCATTCCTGCCGCAAAAAAACACTGCCAGTAATCATATATATATGCAATATAGTAATGTATCAGTCACTCGATGGATGCGACAGTCTCTGCTATAAGAAATGCACAGGACGCAAAATAAATGAAATCTCTGATCGTTCCTTTCACAAAGTAAATAACATCAGCCACATAAGTAAAGCGGATACCGCTATGACCGGAATCCACCATACAATATGCAGATTTTCTGTACTCATTAATAAAATACACCGTATTACAAGAAACAGCACTAACAGAAGCGCTGTCTTTATTTTTCCATATTTGTTTCTTAAAATAAAAATATAAACGGTACAAGCTCCCCATTGAGCCATCGCGGTAAAGACTCTCGGTATATCATAGTAAATCCATTCACTCATTTCATCGTCTCTCCAATGTATTCTGTCAGTCTGTCCATAAATGCTTTTTTCTTATTTCCTGCAATCGGGAGAACTTCTCCGTCTACATAACAGTTCCCGTCTAATACAGTATCTACATACTTCATATTTACGATGCAGCCTTTGTTTATTCTGTAAAATCCATAATGATCAAGCACCGATTCTACATCTGCAAGCTTCTCTCTGCTAGACACTATTATCTGCTCGTACTCGTCCACCCATCCTAATTCCATCGCGTTTGCGCTATTGTAAATGACGACTACATGTTCAAAATTATCACAGACTAATTCCACCATATTTTTCTCTGTCTGATTCAGCTCCAGATAGTGCTGGCCGTCTGTAAAATCATCATATTCCGCACTGTTATTTGTATACGTATGTAAGTCTGTACCGTCCTCATTCTTATCGCCAAAGTCTAACGGGAGATCTGTTCCTTCGCCTCCGATTCTGGCAATCACAATTACTGCTGTATCCGAAAACGATTTTTCTTCATAATTAAATCCTCCTCGTTTTAGATCCGAAACTAAGGATAGCATACTGTAATGAAGCGATTGCAAAATGTCACAAAACAGCCTTTTTTTGACGTAAATGGTACCGGCATATGGCTACAGTTTACACACAATGACATTTAGTCACAGTTCAGCCGACAATGTCATTACCTTATGCTTTGCGTAGAATGTAACAATTCAGATGGAGTGTTACATTTTGGATACCCTCACCCGGCTGTTTTTGATAAGCTTTACAATGAAGACGATCCATGCATTGTCAGAATCTTTTCACTATGAATTGCTGATCTAAGACTCTATACAGCAGCCGCTGCAGACAGGGTATCTCATGTAATGCCTGTCTGAAACAGCTGGGAGAGGGAATCTGCCCGGTCTGGCGGCGGCTTTGGAAGAATGCTTAGAAGCCCTTAGTATTCTGCCTCGATACACAGGCGGCGAAGCCGCAGCGGCACCTTTAGCTTCCGGCCTTAGGCCGGGGCAGACTAGGTGCCGCGACCGTCCGGTTGTCACAGCTTAAAAGCAGAATACTTAGGGCTTCTTGCATTCTGGAACGGACACCGCCAGACCGGGCAGATTCCCTCTCCCAGCGTCTGGCTTGCCAAAATGTAACACTCCATCTGAATTGTTACATGCAATATGCAAAGTTTAAATAATGATATTGGTTCTGTCAAAGGCTGAACTGCACCCATTTATTTACAATCGTATCAACTATATATTGCCCTCATATACCACCTATGTTATAATGGCATCGTAGAAGCTGCTCTCAGATGCCTCTGTCTGTCAGGCTATCCGCTTCGCAGCCTCTCTGCCAATTCTGTATATACATAGAACAGGAGAAAACATTATGAAAAAAGAAATATCCAGCCGCAAAAAGTCTTCTAGCATCAGCATAAAATTAACGCTAGAAATATTTGCCCTTCTTTTCATCGTCTGCGGCACGCTGACTCTCATTTCGTACAGACAAGGTGCCAAAATTATCCAAAAAGAAGCAACAGAAAGTCTTGCCCACCGTGCATCAGAAAATGCCGATAATCTAAACAGGATTGTACAGATGCGCAAAACGCAGATCGAAACACTGGCAAGGCGGGAAGCCATTACCAGCATGGACTGGAGCATTCAGGAGCCTGTCATCATCGCCGAGACAGAACGCCTTGGCTTTGAACGCATTCAGGTATCGGATGTAAACGGCGATACGCACCTGCCTGGTTCTGAAGTATTCAACCTGTCTGAACGAGGCAATTTCCAGGCTGCTCTGGCAGGCAGCACCTATGTAAATACCCCGGTTCCCAGCGATGCGGACCAGCAGATGATTATGATTATCTCTTCCCCCATTATCAATGAATCCGAAGAGATCGTCGGCGTGTTGGGCGGTGTAATTCTGGCAAAGCAGTTCAATCAGATTGTTGCAGACATTCAAATCGGCAGCACCGGCTCTGCCTACTGCATCGACGCAAACGGAAAACGCATCGCAGATAAAGATACAACAACCGTAGAAAATTTTCAAAACGATTTCGAGCTCTATGAAGGCCAGCCTGAATACGAAGACTACCTGAATATTCAAAATAAAATGAGAAACGGAGAAAGCGGAACAGACAGATATACACTTGAAGGCACAGATTATCTGTGTGCCTATGCCCCCGTCGGAGATACCACGTGGTCACTCGGCCTTGTATACCCGGCAGATGAAGCCCTCCAGGATGTAAACTCTTTAAGAAACAGCCTGATTGCCATCACCGTATTTGCATTAGCAGCAGGCACTCTGCTCGCCTTCATCATTGCAGGCACTTTCCGTCATCCGCTGCTCGCCATTCAGGGCCACGCGTCACAGCTGGCAGACGGCAACCTGACCCACCGCATCCAATCCAGACGGCGCGATGAATTCGGCGCGACATGCCACGATCTCGACGCAGCCACCGGACAGATGCACGAATTTATGACAGCGATTATAGACAATGCCACCAATGTCAGCGCCGCCAGTGAACAGCTCAGCGCCGCCACACAGGAAATAAGCTCCCGCATGGAAACGATCAGCGCTTCTACAGATGTGGTTGTAGACGGCAGCAGCCACAACATGGATTCTGTTGATAATCTGACCAATTATATGGAAACAATCACCGGGCATATGGAGCAGCTGAAAAATAAAGCTATAGAACAAAGCCATAATGCCGACGAATATAAAGAAAAATCCTTCCAGATTCAAAAACAGGCCCAGAGCGCAATCGAAGAAAGCAGACAAATCTATCAGCTCCAGCATGAAAAAATCAAACAGTCTCTGGAAGCCGGAAAAGTAGTCGGTGAAATCCGTGCCCTGACAAATGTCATTTCTGACATATCAAGCGAGATCAACCTGCTCTCACTCAACGCTTCCATAGAAGCTGCACGTGCCGGAGAAATGGGTAAGGGCTTTGCTGTCGTAGCAGGAGAAGTCGGAAAGCTTGCCGAAGAAACTGCCCAAAGCATCAGCTCCATCCAGACAACGGTAGAAAAAGTAGAAACTGCCTTCACCGAATTATCTGAAAACGGACAGGCTCTGCTGAACTTTATTGATGAAAAAATACATCCGCAGCTGAACGATTACATGAAAACAGGCGAGAGCTATTACGAAGATTCCGACAGCATTTCGAAAATGTCTGACCTGATTCTGGAAATGGTAAATGAAGTACGCAGCGCCATTCAGGACGCAGACAGCGCGATTGATGATGTCAAAAAAACGAGCAATATTTCCCTGACCAATACAGTAGAGATTCAGGAAAGTATCAAAGGCTGCTCGCAGGCGACCCTTGATACGACACAAGCCACCCAGCAGCTTACCCAGCTTGCAGAACAGCTGTCAGAAGCTGCAAAAAGATTTCAATTTTAAAATGCAGCGTGCTGCAGCCGTCTTTAAATGTGAAAAGACGGCTGCAGCACGTAATTTGCTGTCTGTCAGGTTCATGCTTTTACATATTTTCGCATACGGAAGCATAATATGCACTATTTAAAATCAGGCATATTTGTACTGCCTGATTTCTTCTGTTTATCTATGTCGTTCGACAAGGCAGAGTTATCTCTTTCCATAGTTTCATCAATAGCGCAGGCTGTCCCGGTGGAACAATAAAGCAAGCAATGCAATTCTGCTTCTTTTAATGGCTTCCATAACTAATAGGTTAAACACTAAAAATATAAAATAGTGTTTACCTTTATTTGTTATACGCTTTAATGTGTTTTAATAGAGTAATATCAGACATATGAGCAGATAAAAAAGGCTCTTGCAATCAAACCTAAGGTATGCTATATTATAGACACAAAGAAAGAGCAACCGCCCACAAGGGGTTGACCAGTAAATTAGAATAGCAATGCCACCTTACGACTCGCCAAAGTACAAGGGTTGCTTTTGCTATGTAAGGTTACTTACAAAACGTAAACACGAAGGTAAGCAATGCCAGAAGGAATATACCGAAAGTCATTAACTCCATTAGAGAAATATGATCTCTCGGAATCTCTAAGCCAGTAATTTCAAGGCTTTCAGATTCCATTTTTATAAAATCCCCCACTTTTTGCCAAAAACACTTGACAAACCCATCAAAAAATGCGGCGCTTCGCGCCTATTGATTAATAAGTACCGCTGCCTACGGCGGCAGTCATTTTTCAATATGGAGGCGATTTTTTATGTTACCTGTTAACTGCGGCAGTCATGCTGACTACCAAAACTTTGTTTCTGCTAATCTTCGTAAATATTATCCAAATCCGGATGCACCTGCCCGTTCCACATGGGATATTATCGAACGCTTCTGGAACCTTGATTTATCTGATACCGATATTCTTTTGTCCGATAAATATTCTAAATTCGGTCCTGCTCCAAGAACACCTTCTTGTATGCAGCGTTCTTATCTGCTGTCCATTGATTTTAAAGTTTTCTCTATTACCAGCTGGGCTGCCCAGCTTAAAATAAATCCCCTATATGCCGTGCTCAGCGGCTTTGATGCCGGTGATACTCCCGGTGTCGGCACATTTTATGACTTTATGGACCGTTTATGGGATTCTGATGATGACAATCTGTCTCCCCATATTCATCCCCTTAAAACAAAAGTTAAGAAGCCCAGAACGAAAGGCTCAAAAGCTGATTCTGTGGAAAAGTTACTGTCGCCGAGCTTCTTCCCTCGGTGTCACCATATGTTCCTCCAATCACTATATTACATTCTACATATAATGTACACTTTATACGTTAAAAATTCAATTACTTTGTATAGGTACATACTAAATGACCGCAAAGAAGTCGCAAACCTGAATGCAGAAGTAAGAAGCGAAGGGAATGAAGAAAGCAGAAGAAAAAACTAAATGCTATTTTGTGTTTAATACGCTTACACAGCGGATTTTTTGGAAGTGGATGCCAGATGATATGATTAAGCCGGCTCTGGCGGGTACTTTTAGGCGGTGCCAAATACTTTTACAGAAGCTTGCCTGTCTATGGGGTTTCATTCCAAACTTTTCATGCCGTCTTGGAATATTTTTATATTTCTCATGGATTCCTTTGCAGCTTTCAGCACATCTACCAGAACTCTCACTTCATATTCATTGCTGTCGCTAAATATTTCATCTGCTTCTTTTGCAAATACAAATTTTGATTTCAGCACTGTGTCACACAGAAGCTCATCCACAGACACATAGAGCAGATTTGCAATGGCAACAAGCGTTGCAAGGCTGACACTTGAATTCCCTGTTTCAATATTGCTGACATGCTGCGGAGTGATGCCTATTTTATCAGCAACACACTCCTGCGTAATGCCTGCCCGTATTCTTGCGATCTTTATCCTTTTCCCAATGGCCTTAAAATCTAATCCCATAGCCGGTGCACTTCCTTTCGGAAAGTATTTTTTTATATTGTAACCTTTTTAAAATTGTGAGTAAAAATTTATGGTGAATTTAGATTATCTCTTTAGAAGTTCTTATATGTCGGTATAG
>CANDMV010000103.1 GCA_947385875.1 uncultured Eubacterium sp.
TTCTGAAAACGTACCCCTTCCTGACTGTTCGCTATTGAGTTTCCGAGACCGCTCTCCCTATAAGTACAAAAACTGCAAGCAGATCATACTTTAATTTCCCAGTGCAAAGCACTTTTATACGGTGTGCCCTTTGGGTATACCCAAAGGGCACACCGTATTTAAAGTGCTTTGCACTGGGATAGTAAGGTATACTTTAACTTCCTAGTACAAAGCATTTTATACCCATGCTCTCCTAATTCAAATACTCTCTAATTAATACAGCGGCTGCAGTAATTTCATAATCCTTTCCAATACTTTCAGCATAATCTCTGCGTCCACATTTTGATTATTGATGTATGCATGGTACGCGCCCTGAATGCAATATGACAACAGGATATTTTTCTCTGCGTCATCTTTATATTCCGCATATTTATTATAGAATGTTTTTTTTATTTCTGCTTCCAGCCTGTCTCCTAAATAACTCTGTGACCTTCCGGCAAACAATACATTAATCAATGCCATATGTGACACAAAAGTCAGACAAAGCTCCCTCGTAAATGCATCCAGATTCTGCACTGAATACTCATGCTCATGACAGACGCTGTCTAACATGGAGGCTACCGTTTCATTTTCCAGTGTTTCTGAAAGCTCATAAATATCAGCATAATGCGAATAAAACGTTGACTTATTGATACAGGCAAGACGGCATAATTCCTTCACTGTAATTTTTTCAAGCGGCATTTGTGACCGCAGCTTTAGAAAAGCATTTTTAATCGCTTTTTCTGTTTTCTCTATCCGCAAATCCATAAACACGCTCTCCTTTCCCGCATAAAGCAACGATTCTATATAAACGTCGTTTATCCGTCAACTTCACATGAATTGTTGGTGGACAATCCATATTTTGTCAGTGTATTATTATTTTATCAAAATAAACAACCATTGTCTATTATTTATATACATATTATTGAGGAGGATATTATGGATTTATATGGATTTTACACTGGTAAAATATTTGACGCATATCAATTCTTAGGTGCTCACCTTACAGATCAAGGTGTCATATTCCGCACATTTGCTCCAGGCGCTTCCAGAATCGCCCTGATCGGTGAATTTAACGAATGGCAGGAAACCGCTATGCAAAAAACCAATGACGGAAACTTCTGGGAATGCCGCGTTGAAAATGCCAAAGCAGACATGATGTACAAATATCGAATCTATGACAAATCCGGCCGCTGTATTGACCACTGCGACCCTTACGGATTCGGCATGGAGCTGCGTCCGAACAGCGCCTCATTCATCCGTGATCCGGATGCCTATAAATTTTCCGATGAAAAATGGATGGCTTCACGCAGCGACTGCAAAAACGACCCTTTAAATATTTACGAAATACACATGGGTTCCTTCCGCAAACCGTCCGAAAAAGCGGATGACTGGTACAACTATGAAGAAATGGCAGACCTTTTGATTCCTTATCTAAAAGAAAATGGATATAATTATCTGGAAATTATGCCGCTGAATGAATATCCATGTGACGAATCATGGGGTTATCAGTCCACCGGATTTTTCAGCCCTACCTCCAGATATGGAACTGCCGACCAGCTGAAAGCCTTCGTAGATTCCTGCCATCAAAATAAGATCGGCGTCATCATGGATTTTGTACCAGTACACTTTGCTGTAGATGATTATGCTCTGGCACATTATGACGGCACCGCTTTATATGAGTATCCTCATAACGCAGTCGGTGTCAGTGAATGGGGCAGCAGCAACTTTATGCACTCCCGCGGCGAAGTGCGCAGCTTCCTGCAGTCTGCTGCAAATTACTGGCTGAGCGAGTTTCATATCGACGGCCTTCGC
This sequence comes from uncultured Eubacterium sp., assembly GCA_947385875.1. GTDB lineage: Bacteria > Bacillota > Clostridia > Lachnospirales > Lachnospiraceae > Eubacterium_J. The sequence continues at coordinate 1,834 of CANDMV010000103.1, forward strand.
ATGGATGCGATCAGCCGCGCGATTTACTGGCAGGGCGACCCCGGCAGAGGAGTCAACATGAATGCTGTAGAATTTATGAAATACATGAATCAGGGACTCAAGCAGCTGCATCCATCCGTAATTCTTGCGGCAGAAGACTCCACTTCATTTCCGGGCGTTACAAAAGACACATCAGACGGCGGCCTTGGATTTGATTATAAATGGGATATGGGGTGGATGAATGATACACTAGATTATTTTCGTACGGACCCTAAGTACCGCAGTACAGACTATCATAAGCTGACATTTTCCATGATGTATTATTATGATGACCAGTTTCTGCTCCCGTTGTCCCACGACGAAGTCGTCCACGGAAAAGCTACGATCCTGCAAAAAATGAACGGCGATTATGAAAATAAATTTCCACAGGCACGGGCATTTTATATGTACATGTACGCCCACCCAGGTAAAAAGCTGAATTTCATGGGAAATGAAATCGGTCAGTTCCGTGAATGGGATGAAAAGAGAGAACAAGACTGGAATCTTCTGGACTTTCCGAAACATCAGGAATTTCATCAGTTTATGATTGACTTAAACCATATTTACCTAGATCATCCTGCTTTTTATGAAAAAGATTATAAAACAGAAGGATTTCAGTGGCTAGACTGCCATAAAGAAAAAAAATGCATCTATGCTTTTGAACGCTTTGGCAAAAAGGAACGAATCGCTGCCATATTTAATTTTTCTGATCAGGAACAGGCGGATTTTACTCTGAAAATTGCTGATGCAAAAACACTTAAGCCGCTCCTGTTAAGCGACTGGGATGTTTATGGCGGAGATATGAAAAAATCAAATAAGAAGCTGGATGTAAAAAATACAAAAATCAGCTTTACATTAAAACCATTTTCAGCCGCCTTTTATGTAATTATTTAACCAATTTTTTTCGCACTCAGATGAGACAGAATGCCGCATAATATAAAGCAAACCTCCACATGCCCTCTATAATCATCTGGACGATCTGCTATGCTATAGTGCTACAATTAGAGTGTGTTTTAAGAACCACTCCGCGACCTGTACTCAAGCACAAGCAGTGCTGTTTCGATTTTATCCATTGATTCGCATGCTGCATTCTGTACATCTGTCTGCGTTCAAGTTTTACTTTATAGATTCCTCTGATTCCCTTTTGATTTCAACGGCCTCTTTTCCAGACATATGCTCGATCGACAGCTCCAGCATACACATTCTTAAAAGCCCGTCCCTAATTACATCTTTTCGATGTTCCTCTGTATCATCCGGTGCATATTTCAATCCCAGCTTTTCAGCCGCAGCAGCCCTTTCTGCCTCATCCTCTATGACACGTATTCTGCCAAAAATAATGACGCTTCGATAATAAGTCGTATACTCCTGCGGTACGATTTGATCCTTGTCTATAACACAGAAGGATACCTTTGGATTTTTCTTTACCGCATCCAGTTTATGTCCGCTTACCGCACAATGAAAATAAAGTTTTGCAGCTTCTGCGTCATAAACATAGCTAAGCGGAACTGCATATGGATAATCCTCGTCACCGATCACAGCTAACACCCCGGATGTTCCTTTTTCCAATACTGCCATGCTTTCCTCCGGTGTCATTTCCTGCTTATTCCTGCGCATTTTTCGAAACATCCTTGTCTCCCCTTCTTAAATAATGAGTTCTATTCTGACTTTTTTCTGACTTTTTTCTGACTTCTATTCTGACTTTTTTTCTGACTTTTTTCTGAAATCACAGCTTCTTATTCCAAAAAAGCAAATGGTGTCTCAGAATGCAGAAAATGCATCATTAAATATGCACCCCGCATAGATACACGCTCATTCGCAAGCACCTGCCTTACTTTTTCCTTATCCGCCAGTATGACCTGTATCTCCTCTGTATCCTCTGTCAATGCATCAGAGATCCTGCCGCTTACTGTCCCATAGACCGTGGAATCCGTCTCATCTGTAAGCCCCGGCCCCAAAAAATACGGCCTGCGGTAACATTCACTTCCTCCAGTATATTCAGTAAAATCCAGTCCCGTCTCTTCCTTCATCTCTCTTGCAGCCGCCGTACCCGGATCCTCATCTCCATCAATCAGACCTGCCGGCAGCTCATACAAATATTCATCTATCGGATAGCGGTACTGACGTATCAGCACAAGCCTCGGCTGTTCCTCTTTAGTTACTGCATAGATTACGATTCCCTCCGGCTTTATGGATCTTGTCCGTATTTTAATCTTGTCTTCATCATTCCGTGATGCAAAGTAATAACAAAAATCATTGCCCTTTGTATCAATCGCGTCGATTTGATACATGTTTAAAAATGGGTTGTCAGTCATCTTGTGTATGTCATAATATTTTTTCATAATATTTTTTACCTTTCTTAACGATCTTATGTATCGAAGCGGCATTATGCAATAACCTCTTTTGCATATGGTAATGCATATAATGTATCCGGATCAATATCCAGACACGTTGTATGATCCCGGTTCCCGCTAAGATCCCATGCAAGCGTTTCATTCATCACAGTGCATCTGGTTATAAATATTTTCATTTCTTTTAAACAACGAAAGCCTCCTTTTCAATCATCTGTGACATATCGTAATGTCCACTCTTTCCATCCTCAAAGTATACATATACAGTATAATCCTCCATTGGTATCACTTGTACCACTTTTGGAAACATACCATCACCTCCGATATACTAATGGATTAATTCTGTTCAATGGTTTTCCATCCTTCGACATGAAAATGCGGTGGATTATGGTTATCATAATACATGGTTACCCGTATTCCGTAAAGCAACGAAATTTCTGGCATTTGTTATTCCTCCATTCTATCCAAATCCAATAACAAGTATATCACAGCGTATTCCATAAAAAAACCCCTTTCATATATTATACGCTTAAGGCAGGGTATCAACGCCCTGCCTTTGCTTATATTCTTTTAAATAATTTCCGTTAATGCAAGCCGTCAGGGAAATAATAGACTGCTGTCCCCTGTGGCTCTACAGCCTTGAAATAATCGTCTGGGTTTTCTCCGGCTTCTATTAATCCCTGTCTGTATTGCTCTATCCTTTGTAAAAATTCTTCCCTGCTCTCCCCGTTTATCGCCATCACATCATCTTTTACGCGAGATACAACACAGAAACTATATGCAAATGGTGCTGTACTGGTATTGAAGTGGTGCTATATGGTAAATTTTATGGCATTTTATGAAAATTATTGAACACTTAAAAAGCCTCAAAAACCCCCAGAAATACTAGACTTCCGGGAGTTTTTGAGGCTTTTAAAATTGTAATAAAATTATCTCTTTGAGAACTGCGGCGCACGACGAGCAGCCTTCAAGCCATACTTCTTTCTTTCCTTCATACGAGAATCACGCGTTAAGTATCCGGCACTCTTTAATACCGGACGATAATCAGCATCAGCCTCTAACAAAGCCCTTGCGATTCCATGACGAATCGCGCCTGCCTGGCCTGTAAATCCACCGCCCTTTACATTTACCTTTACATCAAATTTATCTACTGTTCCTGTAGCTTCTAACGGCTGACGAACTATTACCTTCAATGTTTCCATGCCGAGATAATCGTCGATATCTCTTTTATTAATTGTAATATTGCCTGTCCCTGGCAACAGATATACTCTGGCCACAGAGCTTTTTCTTCTTCCCGTTCCGTAATATCTTACACTAGCCACTGTAATTTACCTCCTATTTCCGATTAAAATGTTAAAGCTTCCGGCTTCTGAGCTGCATGTTTATGATCTGGTCCGATATATACGAACAACTTTTTAAACATCTTTCTTCCCAGAGGTCCTTTCGGCAGCATACCTTTTACTGCATATCTCAGTACTCTATCCGGATGCCTTTTTAACATATCTTTTAACGTGGTTTCCTTCAATCCACCTACATAACCGGAATGCCTATAGTAAATCTTCTGGTCGAGCTTCTTACCTGTGACTTTGACCTTCTCGGCATTGACTACGATTACGTAATCGCCTGTATCCATATGTGGCGTAAAAATCGGTTTATGTTTTCCTCTTAATATTTTAGCGATTTCTGACGCTAAACGTCCTAAAGTCATTCCTGTTGCGTCTACAACATACCATTTTCTGTCAATGGTAGATGGACTTGCCATAAATGTGTTCATTGGTCTGCCTCCTTGAAAATTTAGTAAGAATTCCAAAAACCCGGCCATGTCCGGAAGCCTGTCTTCTTCCTTCTTCGATTATATTAGTTAAAATACAGTAAGAAAAATACTTGTACTTCTTCACTATGTCAGACTTTAATATTATAGTACCCTGCTCCGTGTGTGTCAAGGATTTTTTCAAATATTTCCTTTCAAAACGTAACAGTTCAGATAGGATGTTACATTTATGGATACCCTATCTGAACTGTTACTTCAAAACTGTATTCCAATCATCGTCAGTCCATGCGCCGGTGCTGTCGGCCCTGCCGCTGACCGATCACACGCAGCCAGAATGTCAGCCACTTCCTCAGGCTGACGCTCCCCTATTCCGACCTGAATCAGAGTGCCTGCCACAATACGTACCATATTATATAAAAATCCGCTCCCAGATATACGAATTGTAATAATATCTTCCTCTTTTGCCACTGTCAGCTCATAAATCGTGCGGACTGTTGTCTCTGTCTGTGTATGAATGGAACAAAAGCTTTTAAAGTCATGCTCTCCGATGAAATACTGAGCAGCCTGCCGCATCAAGTCTACATCTATTTTCCGATAAAAAAAATACGTGTCATAACGATGCCTCGGCATTGGAAATGTACGGTTTAAGATTCTATATTCATAGGTTTTGCGGCTCTGGCAGCGCCTTGGATGAAAATCCGGTGCTATCTCACAAGAATCCTGCACCACAATATCTTCCGGCAGACGCTGATTTAATGCGTACGATATTTTTTCCGCTGGAATTTTCGTCTCCGTATCAAAGACTGCGACATTTCCCAGCGAATGTACACCCGAATCTGTCCGGCTGGCCCCAATTACCACAATCGGCTCTTTCAATAGTTCAGTCAGCGCCTTATTCAGCACTCCCTCGATTGTGATTCCTGTCGGCTGAATCTGCCATCCATGATACTTCGTACCATCATATGCTACTATTATTTTTATCCTTCTCATACACCTACCCAAAACGCCTTAATATAATAACAATACCTAAAAATATAATCAGGACAAAATATCCTGCATAATCGCAGACTGAATATCTAAGCGGTTTCATCTTTGTCCTGCCGACACCGCCCCGGTAACAGCGCGCCTCCATCGCCATTGCCAGATCATTTGCCCGGCGAAATGCAGATATAAACAAAGGAACTAACAATGGAATCAGCGCTTTTGCTCTTTTTATTAAATTACCATTTTCAAAATCAGCTCCACGGGCCATCTGCGCCTTCATGATCTTATCTGTTTCTTCAACAAGAATTGGAATAAACCGCAGGGCAATCGCCATAATCATAGCTATCTCATGAATCGGCACATGAATTACCTGCAATGGACGCAGTGACTTTTCTAATCCATCCGTCAATTCATTAGGCGTTGTCGTCAGCGTCATAATTGATGTTCCAAGAATCAGGTAAATCAGCCGAAACAGCATCTTTACTGCAGTCTCTATCCCTTCCTGTGTAATACGTATCCACTTCCACTGCCAAATTACATTTGTTCCATTTGTTAAAAACAAATTAAAAAAAGCTGTAATAGCCATCAAGACTATAATTGCTTTTAACCCCTTAATCATGTATCGAAACGGCACCTTCGAAAGCTTGATGATTCCTGCCAAAAAAACTGTAATCAACGCAAACCCCGCCCACCCGCGAAACGAAAACACTGCAATCAAAAAAATCATCGTTCCAAATAATTTCACACGAGGGTCCAGTTTATGCACAACTGAATCTGCCGGATAATATTGTCCAACTGTAAGATCTCTAATCATAAATTCCTCATTTAAAATGCTTTCTAGTGTACCAATGTCAAATCTCTGAAGCCTTTCTAGCGATTCCTGCGTTACTATTCACGGCCTAAAGGCCATTCATAATAACGATTCTGGACGATATTGAAAGTTTGCTTCGCAAAATCGCCCCTCACTCCTGAATCATATTCTTAAGGAACGTGCAGCCAGTGCGCGTTCCTGACCAGTGAATCAATGTCATTAACTTCGCGACCTCCCTGACGATTCTGCGTCTGACGGGATGGATTTGTCTGGGGGCTCATGCTCTGCGCGGACTGGAGCAACACTGCGGTGAACTAATCGCTAACTCCGACTAAGACGCGGGACAGAGGCTTCGCGCCTAAGTCTGCGTACCCAACGGGCAGGATCAAGCGATGGATTTCACCTCCGTTAAAAACGCTCCTTAAACGTCCTTACAGAGCATGAACCGCCAGACAAATCTGCCGCTTGCTCTAATGACACTGGACGTGTACTGTAAAGTCTAAAGCTGCAGTAAGCAGAATATTAAAAATCAGCATCCCGCTGTTTCATCATCTGCCTCTTTCCCAGAGCGTGTTTGAAAAATCATGCTCGTCGGATACAAACCGGGAAGCATATCATACCTTGTGGATACATCTCACGGAAAGCATTTTTCAAACACGCTCTAAACTTAATATTTCTTTCACTGCTTCTTCTACAGTCGATATATCCGTATTGACGTCAAATCCCGCCTCGCGCATTTCATGCATCAGATAAGTTACCTGCGGCGCCGCGAGCCCGACAGTCTCAAGCTCCTTATAATGCCGGAATACATTAGCCGGAACATCATCATACATAACCTGCCCCTGATTCATGACAATAATCCGCTTGACATATTGCGCCACGTCTTCCATACTATGCGAGACTAGAATAATTGTCATATTATTTTCTTCATGCATCTTCACAATCTGTTCAAAGATTTCATCTCGCCCTTTTGGATCCAGCCCCGCCGTCGGCTCATCCAAAATCAGCACTTCCGGCTTCATCGCCAGAATACCTGCAATCGCCACACGCCGTTTCTGTCCTCCGGACAAATCAAATGGCGGCTGATAAAACAATTCTTCCTGTATTCCCACATTTTTTAATGCCTCAAACGCACGCAGTCCTGCTTCATTTTTCGAAAGTCCCTGATTCATTGGCCCAAAACATACATCATCAAAAATTGTCGCCTCAAACAGCTGATGTTCCGGATACTGAAAGACCAGTCCGACTTTACTTCGCAGCTCTTTTAAATTATAATCCGAATCGTATAAATCTTCACCATTATAATAAATACCGCCGCTGGTTGCTTTGATTAAACCATTCATATGCTGGATCAATGTTGATTTTCCCGAACCTGTATGCCCGATGATACCTATAAATTCTCCATCTTCAATTTTCAAGTTAATGTTTTTGAGTGCCTGAACTTCATATGCGGTTCCGGTACTGTATGTATAGTTTACTTTATCTAAAATAATCGACATGATATACCCTTTTTAAGAATTAGCTTTGACGCTGCAGCTTCGCAGTACGCCCATGAATTCCTTTCTTGTCAGAATCCCTTCTGGTATCGGCATCCCTTTTTTACGAAGCTCATGTGCTACTAATGTAATCTGCGGCACATCCAGACGATAGGACTTTAATTCCTCCACCTTTGAAAAAATCTGTCTGGGTGTTCCCTGCATAACAATCTGCCCTTGATCCATCACATACACACGGTCAGCATCTACGACTTCTTCCATGTAATGCGTAATCAATATGATCGTAACACCTTTTTTTCGGTTTAATTCATGAACGGTATCTAATACTTCTTTGCGTCCAAGCGGATCCAGCATCGCTGTCGGCTCATCCAGCACAATGCATTTCGGCTGCATCGCCACTACACCGGCAATCGCTACACGCTGCTTCTGCCCGCCCGACAATTTATTCGGCGAATGCTTTTGATATTTTAACATGCCGACGGATTTCAGGCTGTGATACACACGTGTCCAGATCTCATCTGTCGGAACGCCTATATTTTCGGGCCCAAAACCAACATCTTCTTCGACTACGCTGGCTATGATCTGGTTATCTGGATTTTGAAATACCATCCCTGCACTCTGACGTATATCCCATGTCTTATCATCATCCGTTACATCTTTGCCATCTATCCAGAGAGAGCCTTCCGTCGGTGCAAGAATAGCATTTATATGCTTTGCCAGAGTAGACTTCCCGGAACCGTTATGTCCTAAGACGGCTATAAATTCCCCCTCTTTAATATCCAGATCCACTTGATTTAACGCAGTCTGTATAGATTCTACATTTCCTTCCTCATCCCGGCGGATATATTCGTGCACTAATTTCACAGCTTTGATGATATTCATCCTGTTTCGCCACCCCTTCCACGGCATGTCTGCCGACACCAGCCCGGCAGTGCAAAATCAACCCTTTTGGTACAACAAGTACAGATGTAACAAGAAACTGTCATGGCAGATATGATCCCATGACAGTTTCCAAGCTGCTGTTCACATACAGCCTATATACCTTACACTTACCAATGCAGCCGATGCAGTTCTCCTTCCAGCTTCATATTTTGAAACTTATTCTGCCGCAGTGCTTCATACGTAACAATCGCAGCCGCATTTGACAGATTCAGCGACCTTGTATCTCCCAGCATTGGAATTCTAATACATGTATCCGGATGTTCCTTTAAGATTTCCTCTGGAATCCCGCCGCTCTCTTTTCCAAACATCAGATAGCAGTCGGGTTCATAAGCAACATCACTGTAAAGCTTACGTCCTTTTGTTGTCGCATAATATATTTTTGCTTCGGGGTTTTTCTCTAAAAATTCCTGATAATTTACATAAGTAGATACATCGAGTTCATGCCAATAATCCATACCGGCTCTTTTTAATGCCTTTTCATTCAACAAAAAGCCAAGAGGCTCTATTAAATGCAGCCTTGCCCCCACGGCCACACATGTCCTGCCGATATTTCCTGTATTCTGCGGGATCTCCGGCTGATGCAGCACGATATTTAATGCCATAATCAAACTCCTTTATGCATTCCATAATGATGCTGTTGCTATGGTCTTAAACGTAACAAGACAAGCTGACCTATCACATGCAAAAATCTATTTAAAATTATACATTCTCCACTCCGGTGTGTCTTTAACAAGCGCCAATGATGCTTAAGACCGCTTCGGGATGGGATTGTAAGTGCCAGGCGGCACCTGCCAGCTGCTAGTTAGCAGATTTTGACTGTAATCTGGCAACAAACTTTCTTACTCGATCTAATGCCAGCTTCAAATTATCCAGCGAGTAAGCATATGATATACGCACAAATCCTTCTCCGCTCTCTCCAAAAGCTGTACCCGGCACAACTGCTACTTTTTCTGCTTCTAACAGCTTTTCAGCAAACTCCTCAGATGTCATGCCATATTGCTTGATGCAGGGAAATACATAAAATGCTCCAAATGGCTCAAAACACGGCAGACCCATTTCTTCAAACGCGTGCATCAGATAACGGCGTCTGCCATTGTACTCTTCACGCATCATAGCGACATCTGCATCCCCATTGCGCAGTGCATCTACAGCAGCATACTGGCTGTTTGTCGGCGCACACATAATCGCATATTGATGAATCTTCAACATCTGTTCCAGAATGATCTGCGGTCCACATGCATACCCAAGCCTCCAGCCTGTCATAGCATGAGATTTGGAAAATCCATTTATCACAACTGTCCGCTCTTTCATACCTGGCAGAGAAGCAATCGATACATGATCTTTGCCTTCTACATAAGTAAGCTCTGCGTAGATTTCATCACTCAGCACAAATAAATCGTGTTCCCGGACCACTTCAGCAACAGCTTCAAGATCACTCCGCTCCATGACAGCACCCGTTGGATTATTCGGAAATGGGAGCACCAAAATCTTAGTCTTTGGTGTAATAGCTGCTTCTAACTCAGCTTTCGTCAGTCGAAACTCATTCTCTGCCTGAAGCTCAATAATAACCGGTGTGCCGTTTGCCAGACGGCAGCAGGGTTCATATGATACATAGCTCGGCTGTGGAATCAGCACCTCATCTCCCGGATCCAACATTGCGCGCATCGCTATATCTATTGCTTCACTGCCGCCCACTGTTACTAAAATCTCTTTGTTATAATCATATTCTAAGTTAAATCTGCGCTGTAAATATTTCGCTATTTCTATTTTCAGTTCTTTTAATCCCGCATTAGAAGTATAAAAGGTCCTGCCTTTTTCTAACGAGTAAATTCCTTCATCTCGGATATGCCAGGGAGTATCAAAATCAGGCTCGCCCACTCCCAGCGATATGGCATCCTCCATTTCACTTACTATGTCAAAAAACTTTCTTATGCCGGACGGCTGAATCGTTACAATTTCTTTTGATAACGGATTTTTCATGGTGTGATCGACATCCTTTCATCCTTCCGTGGAGCAGCCATTACAGTCCCATGATCCTTATATTTTTTCAAAATAAAATTCGTCTTTGTACTTAATACAGAATCAAGCGTAGACAGCTTATCAGTTACAAATTGTGATACTTCCCTCAGTGTCTTTCCCTCCAGAGTCACCATTAGGTCAAAGCCGCCTGAAATCAAAAATACAGCATTCACTTCCGGATAATTATAGATACGTTCTGCCACTTTGTCAAATCCCATTTCCCTCTGTGGCGTGACACGCACTTCAATCATAGCCGTAACCTTTTCTACTCCGGTCTTATCCCAGTTAATCAGCGTATGGTAGCCGCAGATCACATGCTCTTCTTCCATATTTTTCAATTCCTGCGCTACTGTTACTTCATCCACGCCCAGAATTACTGCCAGCTCTTTCAAATCAATACGGCTGTTTCTTTCTATAAAGGTCAAAATTTTTTCACGCATACTTTTTCCTCTCTTACTGCTTTCATACAACCTTATACAATTCATCCGATTTCGGAGGCTCTAAATACCTGTTTTCATTGTCTGAATACAATATACGGTCATTTCCCCGGGTCGCTTTTCCAATTACAACCGCATGGATTCCCTGTTTTTCTAACTCTCTCACAATCGTATTTCCATCTGCAGCTGCCATCAGCATACATCCGCTGGAAATTAATTCATATGGATTAATTCCAAAAAATTCACAGACCTCTATCGTCTCCTGCCTAATTGGTATTTTCTTTAAATCGATTTCCAGTCCGACTCCAGATGCTTCCGCCATCTCCCACAACGCACCAAATATACCGCCTTCCGTCACATCATGCATCGCTTCAACGCCGTACTTCACCGCAACCGCGGACTCTGGAAGCACAGACAGCATTTGATCAAAGCTCTTCGCCTGATCGATAAAAGACTGTGAAAAATGCTCTAGCAGTTCTACTTCTTTTTCTTTTGCAATAATCGATGTACCCTCTATACCGACCCATTTTGTAACAATCAGGTCCATGCCTGCCCGCGCTCCTGCCGTAGTAATCAGCCTGCCTTTTTTTGCCTTTCCCACTCCAACGACAGAAATCAGCGGCTGATTTACTGCTTTTGTCACTTCTGTATGTCCACCCATAATCTGCACGTTTACCTTTGCACAAGCCTCTTCAGCCTGCTGAATCATACGGTGCAGCTTTTGTTCACTGATACGCTCCGGCAGCAGAACCGTCAGCATCACACCGAACGGCTCCGCACCTGCACTCGCCAGATCATTCATCGTAATCTGAATGGATAGATTTCCAATATCCTGCACTGTGCCTGTAATAGGATCCGTTGACATGACAAGTATCTCATCATCTCCCACCGCAACTGCCGCACAATCTTCTCCAACTGAAGCGCTCAGCAGCACTTCTTCCCTGCGGTTATGAATCTGTCCTAAAACAGCACGTTTTAATACTGTCTCCGGTACTTTTCCTATTTTCATGGCTCTCTAACTTCCAGTTCCTTCCCTTACTTTTCATATAAAAAATTTTATGATCTATGATGCTCACGAGCAACCATATTTTCCATACAGCTTCCAGTATTGACACTCGTGTATCGTTGTCGGCAAATTTTATCTCCCGTCAGTATAATTTATGCGATTCAGCTTATTCAGCCTCATTAGATTCTTTCGCATCTGTATCTTCTTTTTTTGTGTCGTTGCTTTCTTCATCGCCGCTTATCGTACCCGTCTTTGGTTCCTCTTTATCTTTTTTATTGTCTTTTTTATCATCCTTTTTATCGTCTTTTTTATCACTTTTGTCTGTCTCGTTACCCTGATCCGGTTTCTCATCCGTCGGCTGATCAGGCTGTTCTTCGCCTTCTGGATTCTCATCTGCCGGCTCTTCAGGCTGCTGAGGCTGGGCCGCCAAAGCCGCTGCATGAGATGCCGCTGCATAAATGCCCGCTTCATTCTGAGTTGCTATAGCATTCTGAATGTAAGCTCTGGCTGCATCACTGCTCGTATTCGTCCCGACTACAATGATCCTTGGTGATGCCGAATAATTACTATTATTAAATTCTTCCCGGCTCTGTTCTACACCATTCACTTTCACGATCTTCCATAGTTTTGCTACTTTTCCCACATGCGCTGACTGCTGTACTGATACATGGCCCACATTATAGCTCGAAGATCCCTGAATCTGTGTTTTCGGCGCATTCTCACTTACAATCTGGCTCTCAAATATTACTTCGCGTTCAGGATCTCTATACTCCTCGCCGTAAATGCTGAATGTAATGATTCCTCCGCTCGTAACTCCCTCAATATAAATCGGCGCATTTGTGTTATTTTTAAACTTTAAATCCTTATAAGTCCCAGCAATGGCCGCATCCATAGAAGGCTCCACATAATTAACGATCATAGAATGCGCATAACGCTCTTTAATCTCTAATTCCGCGCGTATCACTGCGTTATACAGCGTGGTAGATACCTGACAGATTCCTCCTCCGTAAGTTTCAACAACTGTACCATTTTCATAAGAGCCGGCAAGCGCATATCCATGCTCTGCATCAAACGGGCTTACAGCCTCATATACAGAAAATTCATCGCCGGGATACAGCAGCGTCCCGTTAATCCTGCTGCAGCCGTTCGATACATTCATCGCACGTCCTGCACTGGAACTGCTGTAGTTAGTGGAAAATTTGCCCAATACATCTTTGACTTTCGCCAGCTCCTCTTTGGAACCGCGAGGCTTAACCACATCTGCACTCAGTTCAATACTAGCCGCTTTCTTATCCCAGTCATTCGTAATATAATCAGCTACTGCTTTTACAGATTCCGGCACATTGACAGCAATGCCTTCTTCACCGCCGGTTATCGTAAATGCACCATTCTCACGTACCAGTCCGCCGTCTACTGCTTCCTGATTAAACTGCTGCGCATTCTTTTTCAAATAAGATCTGATCTTTGATTCATCCGTACCAAATAAAAGCGGAAGCTCCTTTGGCTCATGCTCCAGATCCTTCTTATCCTTATATCTTGTAATCAGACTGCCGCTTTTCCCAATCATAAGCGCTTCATCAACCACACCGGTATTTTCCCATTCAACACCTAACTGGCCTGCAGTCGTATCCATGCTCTTGCTGCTGACATTCAGAGTTATTGCTGTATCCTGAATGCCATTCACATAATTCTCCACCGCCTGATTCGCTTCTTCTGAAGTCATGCCGCCTACAGCAACTTCTCCTATATATATATTATCTAAGATCCTATCACTCTGTCTCTCATCCGCATAAACCTGATTGATCACAGCGCCCGCTGCAAGAACCGCAAAAGCTGCAATCCCGCCCGCTACATATCTTTTCATATGCTTTAATCTCAATTTCATCAGTCCCTTTCTAAAAAAATGTCACATTGCTTATTGCTTATTGCTTATTGCTTATTGCTTATTGCTTATTGCTTATTGCTTATTGCTTATTGCTTATTGCTTATTGCTTATTG
>CANDMV010000104.1 GCA_947385875.1 uncultured Eubacterium sp.
TCCGCAAAGTGGGGAGTGCAGATCGCGGGAATGATTTTTCAAACACGCTCTAGTGATACCCACATGGCATGCTGTCTGTATGCGCCCGCCGCTTTCATTCTTGGCAATGCGTTCACAGCGCATGTAGGTTTTTATAAGCTTTTTGCTTTCATTCTAAGCTTTAAGAAAGTGAGATTTTTTTATGATACATCACAATGTTTTTTACTATTTTATTAAAAAACTGCTGATTTTTATGACCAGCATGTTCCTGCTTTCTCTGGCTGTATTTTATGCAGCCCGCCTTGCGCCGGGTGATCCTCTGGTATCGTATTATGGTGAGCGGGCGGAAAAAATGACTCCTGACGAACGCTTATGGGCAGAAGAAAGGCTGGGGCTGCATGATCCGATTCATGTTCAATATATCCGCTGGTTTTCAAATGCCGTGCATGGAGATTTTGGGATTTCCTATAAATATAAAATGAATGTAATGGATGTGATCCGCGCGCGAATTTTGAATACTCTTTTATTGGGCGGTATCGGTTTTCTTCTGATTTTCATACTGGCACTGCTGCTTGGAATTGTCTGCGCATGGTATGAAGACCGCTGGATTGACCGTTTGATCTGTAAAGCTGGAGTAATCACCAGCTGTATACCGGAATTCTGGCTGTCCCTGATACTGATTCTCATATTTTCTGTGTGGCTGAAGGTACTGCCCAGCAGCGGTGCCTATGAGGCTGGAAAAGAGTATGAGATCAGCGACCGGATCCTCCATCTGATCCTGCCCATGACGATCGTAGTGGTCAGCCATTTGTGGTACTACGCCTATATCATCCGCAATAAGCTCGTGGAAGAAATACGCGCTGACTATGTACTGCTGGCAAAATCAAAAGGACTCGGCAAAAAAGAAATCCTGTTTAAACACTGCCTGCGCAATATCCTGCCGACCTATTTCAGTATTATGGCTATCTCTGTTCCGCATATACTGGGAGGTACTTATATTATCGAAGCTGTATTTTCTTATCCTGGAATCGGCACACTGTCTTATGAAAGCGCCCGCTACAAGGATTATAATCTTTTAATGATTCTTTGTATGCTATCCGGTGCACTGGTCATACTCTGCAGTCTGGCAGCGCAGTCTATGAACGAATGGATTGATCCCAGAATCCGAGCAGAAGAGACAGATGCATACTGACACGCCAAGATGCAGATGTGCCACAGAATCTGGTTATAAAAGGCATACGTTAATTGTATTCTGAATGGTCACTGACGCTTAAACCGCCATATAAAATTACTACTACTGGCAAGCAATAAAATTTGCCTGCAACGCCGGCTCACGCGCGTCAACACTGAAGGCTATATGAAAAATTTTATTGCTCGCCCGCATAACACATAAAGAAAGGTGAAAGAAATTGGACAATCCATCACTCGATCATCATCCATACGATCGTCATCCATTCCATACTAACAATCTTTTCGTCTTTGTAGACAGAACTACAAAACCTGACACAGTTCTGCCTCAGACTTTAAAACAGCACCCGATTCAAACCAGAATCAGACTGCCGCTGTCAACTGCTGTCTCGATCGTGGTTCTTGCTGCCATCCTATTAGGATGCATATGCTGTGAGCTATTTATCCCAAAAGACCCAACATATATGGATCTGGCGCACTACAGTACAGCTCCCGGCAGAGAATTCTGGTTCGGGACAGACACTATGGGACGCGACCTATTTTCTATGATCTGGTATGGAGGCAGAATTTCACTGTTTATCGGATTTGCATCAACAGCCATATCCACCGTGACAGCGATCGTATTCGGCTCGATCAGCGGTCTGGCCCCGCATTTTCCAGATGCGCTGCTGATGCGCCTGACAGAAATACTCATAAGCATACCGAACTTATTATTAGTGATTTTAATACAAGCCATCTGGGGAGAAGCAGATGTATTAAACCTCTCCATAGTGATTGGAATCACAGGGTGGTTTGGCACAGCCAAAATCATCCGCACAGAGGTGCAGAGACTCCGCTGCAGTGAGTATGTCATTGCCGCAAGGTGCATGGGAGGCGGCTTCTTTCATATACTCTGGAGGCATCTGACTCCCAACTTTATTTCTTCCATCATGTTTATGATGGTCATGAATATCCGAAATGCCATAGCTGCCGAATCCACGCTGAGCTTTATGGGAATCGGACTGCCGCTGGAGATCATTTCATGGGGAAGTATGCTGTCATTATCAGAACGCTCCCTGCTCGGCGGTACATGGTGGATCATTCTGATTCCGGGATTATTCTTAATCGTAACGCTTGCGTGTATTACAAATATCGGAAATTACCTGCAAAAAAACGCAAATCGAAGGCAGCTTTAATGCCGCCTTCGATCTTTCTATATTACTATGTTTCCTTTCATTCCCTGCCGTATCATTTATACAGCTGCCTTTCTTAAAACTGCCTTTCTCAGCGCCCTTTTTGATTCTAAACCTTCCATGAAACGTTATGATTTACATGCGTGATACAAAGATCATACTATAACAAATCCTTCTTTTCCAGAATCGCTGCCGCTGCCGCACAGGCCGGACAGTCACAATACTTTTCCCCTGAATCCTTAAGCTGCTGCGCATGATTTTTTACATTCTCCGCCGCCTGTGCTCCAAACACACGGATGCAGTCCTCAGACCCTGCAAAAGCAATCAGCCCGTCAACCGGCATAATATCCATTTCTAGTTCTGCGATCAGTTTTTGAAACTTCTCTGCCTCATCTGCATTGGTAAATCCAAAATATTCACTAAACTTCTCCGATCCTGCCATATCATATTCTACAAACATATTCAGCTCAGAACCGCTGGAATACTTAGCAATCGGCAGCACGCCTGTCATATAAGCAAATTCTACATAGGGCTGATCTTTAAGCATCCATTTTAAAAATAACAAAAATTCTCCCCGATCATCCCCGGATATAAACGGCATATGAAAAACAGCATCCCATTCATCAAGAATAAACAAAAATTTTTGCTCCGTCAACTCATATATTTTCTGCATAGCATCCCATACAGCAGCCTCGCTGTCAATGCCGCAGTCAGTATAGGCTGCCATCAGCTCTTCTAAAACCCCTCTCTCTATACGGTCTATATACTGCGCATAGCTTCTGCAGTTATTTAGGCGTTCTGCTAAAATCGATATAAATCACATCATGCCTGTTCAGATGCTCTTCATATGCACTTATGCCAGAAACAGCCAGACGGTCAAAGATCCGGTCTTTCCTGTCCGTTTTTCCAAAAAAAGCTCCGATCATATTTGCCATAACTGTCTTGCCAAAGCGGTGCGGCCTTGTCACACAGCAGTAACAATTCACACTGTTAATCGAAGGGATCAGCTCATGGATCAGCATTGATTTATCCACAAAATAAGGATTTTGTATTAGTTTTTATATGCTTCGTATGGCGCCCTGCTGTTTAAAAACATCCCCATAATCTTTTCTCCTCTATACCGCAATCCACGCATGAACTTTCTTACATAGAGAGAATAACTTTCACTCATTTCCAATATACCGTATTATACCTTAAAACCAACAGAGCTACAAGCACTTACGGCAACTTTAGGAGCGATACTACTGCCCTCACGTTACTCATCACACCCAATGTCATGAACTTGTAACTATTCAGATAAAGTGTTATAGTATGGATACCCGGACGCCGGGTGAGAGGTGCCGGCCTATATGCCGCGCGCTTTTCACAAACCAGCAAAATATTCCCAAAAATAACAGGAGCATAGTAATCATGAAAAAAAGCGAAAAAACAAACGTAATGCGGCTTTTTGATAAAAATCATATAACATATGAAAGCCACTTTTATACAGATACCGGAGCAGTCAGCGGACCGGAAGTAGCAGCCGCATTAAATGAAAATCCTGAACAGGTATTCAAAACACTGGTAACTGTCGGAAAGACAGGCCAGCACTATGTATTTGTCGTACCAGTGAATAAAGAGCTTGACCTGAAAAAAGCAGCAGACGCTGTCAGTGAAAAAAAGATCGAAATGATTAAAGCAAAAGAACTGCTTCCGCTCACCGGATATGTACACGGCGGCTGTTCCCCAGTTGGGATGAAAAAACTCTTTCCAACCGTAATCGATACCAGCAGCGCACAGCAGAACACGATCATGGTAAGCGGCGGAAAGATCGGCTGTCAGGTCGAGGTATCTCTTCAAGAACTTAAAAAAGTGATTCCATTCCAACTTGCGGAGCTTACCACATAATAGACTGCCTGAACATACAAATCATTAACCGCCATGACCGCTGAGATAAATTCTACAAAAAATCGAAGATAAAGCAGAAGATAAAACGCAAAATTTCTCCAAAATAGAATGAAGATTACAAGCAGATACGATACTTAAATTAAGATATGACAACCCGCATACGATTTAAATGCTTCAAATACTTCAATTATAAAACAAACTGCCGCACAACGTTCTATCGCACAGCAAAAAGCAGAGAACCGACCACTAAGAAAAGCGGTATGTTCTCTGCTTTAATTGCACTCTATCTGTCACAGCACTGTTGATAATATTTAGCACTGTTAGTTCAAATCTCAGCGCGCCAATAAATTTGCACTCTATCTGTCATAGCACTGTTGATAGTATTTAGCACTGTTAGTTCAAATCTCAGCGTACCAGTACACTAGTTTTTATACTTCCTTATCTCCGTAAAACTAACTATCTCAGCATTTTTCCTTAATGCTCCTTAAGCAGACTTTTTTGAATCAGCCAATATTATTCCTGATTTTCGATCCGCCTTGTGACCTCATCATATACGTGTTGATTTAATGCCAGAAAACACAGAGTGTTACCCGAATTCATAACATCCTGACCCTCTTCCAGCCAGAATATCACATTCATCTTCGCATTCTGAGAAAACTCTTCCCAGTTCTCATCATTCAGTCCCGGCTGAAAGCTTCTCGTTGCCTCCGGGTGTGACTTTTCCTGCCAGACTCTCTTATAATCATCCTCCTGTCCCTTTGGGACAGCTTCACTGACAGACCTGCCTGACCAGATCTTTACATGCTCTGACTGCGCATAATCCTTCTTATACAGCTGCCCGGTACTTGCAGCAACAAGAGGATCAAAAAGCTCATATACAGCGACATCCGACACCGTCTCGCCATAAGCCTTTTCCATTTCTTCCAGCACATGTCCCATATCCGCGTCATCAGGGTAATTCACTGTCACACAAAACAGCTCCTGCTTCCCGCTTCCAAAATCAAACAATTCAAATGCAGTATAAACTGACTCTGCTCCAAAGACTTCATATCCTTCTTTAATTAATACACTGCTATACTGCGATTCTGCGCTGTAATCAGCAAGATCCTCTTCCGTAAAACCGCCTGCCTGCATGACTTCTTCCCTGCCCATCTTCCAATCCATATTCGGAAAATTTAAAGCAGTATCCGCGCCTTCTACCGTATATGCACTCAGCAATAAAGCAGCTGACATAATCACCATAATCACCATAGACCAAAGCTTCTTCATAAATATGCCCCCTTTCTGCTGATCGGCATATATTTTGGAACATTCATTTTGAAACTAAACGTTTCAAACCCTTTATCCCTCCAATCAGAATCCTACATAAAAATCAGCTTCCATTTTCTTACCTTTATCAAAAGACATCGGCACCACCTCACGTTCCTACTCTAGCCATTAATTTAAATTTTGTGCATTTTATATAACTGCATTATAAACCTTCAAGTGTTTTTTGTCAACATTTCCTACATATTTACCAAACAATAAAAATTTCGAAGGTAACAGTTCGGATAGGGTG
This sequence comes from uncultured Eubacterium sp., assembly GCA_947385875.1. GTDB lineage: Bacteria > Bacillota > Clostridia > Lachnospirales > Lachnospiraceae > Eubacterium_J. The sequence continues at coordinate 5,785 of CANDMV010000104.1, forward strand.
TTACATTTGTGGATACCCGGACGCTGAAAGAGGGAATCCGCCCGGTCTGCCTGCGGCTTCCCTCTCCCAGCTATTTCTGACAGGCAGTACATGAAATCTTCTATCTGTAACGACTGGATCAGATGAGTGATCTCAGATCAGCAAGTCACAGTTCAAGGTTCTGAAGATAAATTTATCGTTCTCATTTTAAGGCTTTCAAAAGCAGCTCCTCTCACCCGGCGTCCGGGTATCCACAAATGTAAGAAGCATCCTGCTTTTAGGCTGTAACAGCCAAATGGTCACGGCACCCGGTTCGCTCCGGCGGGGCATCTTGGTTTTCCTTACTGAATTTTTTTGTATATAAGAATTGCGACAACCTCGACTGTAACCACAATATCGTAGATCCATTGGACGCAAAAAGCTACTGTATCGTAATTTATGGGTATACAGTCTGATATTTTTGCAAAAAAATTAATAAGGACAATGAATACCATAATAGCAATTATGCTTGCTTTTCCAATGATTGCCCGTCCTCTTTCGTCACGGGAGGATTTCATAAAAAATAAGACAACCAGAATAACCGTAATCGGCTGGGCATACCATATCCCTGCTATAAGGATGTCTCTATTGCTCACAAGCTCGTTCAGTACTTTCATCGCTCTTCTGCCTCCGAAAAATCAAATAAATCCTCAATCATTACGCCAAATACTTTTGAAATACTATACGCCAGCATCATGGAGGAATTATATCGATTTCGTTCAAGCTGCATAATCGTCTGCCGAGAAACACCGGTTAAATCAGCAAGTTCCTGCTGCGTCATTCTTTTTGTGGCTCTGTACACATGAATTTTACTTTCAAACTGATATTTATTTTTTGACAATGACCCGCCGCCTTTCTTTTCCTTTCTTATCATTAATACAGACAAACACGAAAACCTGCCAAATAAGGAACTGCGAAAAAATAACTTTGCAATTTACTTATCTGCTAAAGTGGTTTTTCACAGTTCCTAACTCCAACTTACGGGCATCATGATCTTTGGCTGAACTGTAACGATAATTACCCCTCATTCATTCCAATCATCTCATCCACCGGCAGCGACATCACCACCCCATTTGCCTCACTCTGCATTCCAAACCCAAAGCTGTCCGAGCGGCCTTTACATGTGACACTTAAACATTGCCATATATTGCAGCCCGACACATAATGCTTTCATAGACGTCCATGCCCAAATAATCATATCTCCACAGCAGTTTTTGTGATAGCAATAGGTTCGTCTAACCCGTCGCACAGACCTGAAATCTCTCACAGATTCGCGAATACCTCTGTCTGCTCCTTCAGCTCTTCCACGATTTCCTTATTCACATCCATCCGGCTCATAATATCCGCCATATTATCCGCCAGGCTGCGTGTGCTGCCTGCTGCGCCATGAATCCCTCCGGCACCCTCGTCTATCGCATTTGTAATACTTTTTATGGATGCTGATATATCTGTCATGGCATGTTTCAGATGCTGTGTCTGGTCATTAAACTGCGCCATAACCTGCTCGATATGCACCGCGTCATCCTTGTACTGCTGCCCGGCACATACAAACAGCTGAAACTGTGTCAAAATCGTATCATTGATGTAATTGACCAGCTCCTGCGCATTCTGCGAAAGATTGTATACCGCATCCGTAACAACTTCATTAACTTCCTGAATACGCGTAGCTGTCTTCGCACAGGAGTCAGCTAGCCGGCGAATCTCACCTGCCACGACTGCAAATCCCCTGCCCGCTTCTCCGGCATGGGAGGCTTCGACTGATGCATTCAGGGCGATCAGGTTCGTTGTAGCTGATATGGACAGAATATCTTTTGTAAGGCTGTTGACCTGGTCTACGCTTTTACTGTTCTCAATCGCTTTGTTTAACACAAGTAAAATATCCGCAGTCTTTTTATGTACGATCTCTGTATTGGACTGTGCCGTCTGCTCCATCTCGCTGGCACGTATTTTCATATCAGAAGAATATCCGCTGATTTCATTGCATTTTTTTACCATATCAGCCACATCGCCATTGATGCCAGAAGCGCTGCCATTTATTTTAGACGCATTCTGTGCGACCTTTCGAATCGCGGCAGACAGCGCTTCAATCAATTTATTCAAATCCATTGCGCTCCTATTCGACCTTTTTGTCCTTCCCAACACTTCTCCTGTCACCTCGTGAATGCGTTCTGAGCTGCCATGAAGCGTATCCATCATGCCTTTAATCGGCTTAATGACATATTTTAAAATAATACTGATCGAAACAGCCGCCAGTACCAGCACTGCCGCAGCGGCAGCCGCTGTCATTACAATCGAAGTTACATATACAGACATCCGCCTGCTCCTTGCCTCTTCCGTTCTCTGATTAATCGACTGATCTAATTTTATAATATTCTCTTCAATCGCATCACTGCAGTCTGCCACGTCCCCGTTGGCATAGGCATAAGCTTCCTGTGTCTTACTGTCTGCACTGGCACAGACCAGCATAACCAGCGCATGTTTGAAATCTTCATAATGAACTAACAGCTGTTGATAATCTGCCTCATCTCCATCTGCCAGATAAGTTTTATATTCACTCAGGCAGATTTCCAGCGCATGTTCCTCGTCTTTTATCTCGCCCACGATCGTAATCATGGTATCATAATCCGCTGCCACGATATGGGACAGCGCCATTTTATGTATATTTAAAATCGACCTGCGGATCTTGGCTAATTCTGCTGCACCTGCCATATGATTATCCACGATTTCCGCTGCGCTGGAATTTACATGATTAATGCTGAATACAGCAAGGACATTCGACAGCAGCGCCACAATCGCTAATAATACAATCGGTACAATCAGCCGCTGCTTTATGCTGAACCTGCTCTTCATCTTTATAACTCCTCCCTTATCTGGCTGTGATTTTTTCTACCATCTGATCCAGCTGCTTTTGCAGATCTTCTCCTGCCGGATTGCCTTGTAACATATTTGCGGCAAAGGTCTGCACCGGCTCCCAGAATTTCCCTCCGATTCTCTGCAGCTGCGAATATTCAGACTGATCTAATATCGCTGCAATCGCTGCGGACGACTGTACTTCCTCTGACTGCGCTGCCTTAATGTTCGAAGGCCCCTGTCCGCGCATTTCAAACCGGAGTCTTTGGTTTTGTTCGCTGATAATCCACTCCGCCAGTTTTTCTGCCCATTCATATGACTTGGAATAAGCATTCACGCCGATCAGCTTGCAACCGGCAAAAGAAGCCATCTGCACCTGCCTGCTGCCGCAGGTATACTCCGGCAGCTTGGCTGCCCCCATATTTTCGCCCCAGCATTCTTCTACCGCTACCGCGTTCCATACACCGCTGATTCCTGCTATCACAGTCCCGTTTTGCACATTTTCTATAAATTATGCATCCGGCAGGCTGATAAAGCCAGGATTTGCCGCTATATCTATCATGGCGCGGGCGGCATCAACGCCTTTTACCTTTCCTTCTTCCGCGTTCCATGTGCAGTAGTTTGTAATTCCATCCTCATTCAGCCCTACTTCCATACCTGTGTTTCCAAAGAAAGCATAGACATACCAGGCGGATGTCCAATCCATAGAAAACAATCTGCCATTGTCTGCCGCGATTTCCAGTATAGTATCCAGAGACTTTACATCATCCGGCTTAAAAAATTCCTTATTATAATACAAAAAATATCCATTGTCAGCAGTCAGCGGATAAGCATACACCGTATTTGAGACAGAAGCCGCTTCCACTGCCCGCTCCAGATGTCCGTTCTTTATCGCGTCTGCATTTTCTACCGGCTCCAGCGCTCCTGCCGCAGCAAGCGCATTCAGCTGGTCGTCTGCAAACGTAAATACATCCGCTCCGTTTTCAAGATCCCCCAGAAGGGCATCCTTACATCCCGATTCGCCCTGTGCATTGTAGGTAATCTGAAAATCTGCCTGTTTTTCATATTCCTTCTGAAAGCTGGAAAGAATCTGCTCCATAAGCTCTGTATCCTCTTCCGCTCCCCAGACAGTAAGCTCTATCGTCTCCTTATCTGTGCCTTGCCGTGCATTCGTTTTCGAATCTTCAGACTGCATAGTATTCTGATCTGAATCCTTCTGAGAATTTGCTGCAGATTCGTCTGCCTGAGCCAATTCCTGCCATTCCCCGTCTCCCTGCTGTTCTTCTTTTAAACTGTCCTTTCCGCATCCATTCAGGGCTGCTGCACATACAGCTGCCGCAAGCAGTGCGCAAATCTTTCTTTTCATTGCATTTCTACCTCTCTATTTATCTTATACTGACGAGCACTAAAATCTGCCAATAACGCCGACACACGAGCGCTAATTACTAAAACAATATGGAAAATTTCATCGCTCGTGAGTATAAACAGTACTTCTAACAAATTCGCAGCTTCCTTCGGCTGCTTCACACCATTTTTGATACAATATTATTTGAATTATTATAGCATTTAGATTCATTGAAAGTCAATCATATGAGATCTACTATAAAGCCTTTTGTTATCGTCTGGTTACTTTTCCCCAACTTCATTAACTTAAGCTTATGTATTGAAATAGAGTGTTACATTATGGATACCCGGATGCCGGGTAGGAAGCTGTTTTTCATAAGCCTTACAATGAAAAAATGCAGTACATTGATAGGAATACAAGCTTTGAAGCCCTCTTCTGTTTGCTCTTCGTCTGTTTGATAATGACATCCGCTCAGCGTTTCATATTTCTCCTCTTGCCAGAATCAAATCTATAACACAAATGATACAACACATGATGGATGGCATCAATCATATATTTCCCAAATCATAGAAAATGTGCTGTCTCTGTTACTTTTCACACCCTGACCAGACAGCCGTACGGCTGTCACAGCTTAAAAGCAGATTACTTAGGGATTCTTGTCATTCCGGAAAAGTCACCAGAAGACAGGACAGCTCCCCTCACCCGGCGTCTGGATCTGAGAATTCAGGTGCCAGACTGCCATAAACTATTTGTGGCATAGCAAAAAATCTGCTATAATGGAGTGCAGAAAGCCCGAAACAAGGAGTGGTGACGCTCAACGAAGCGTTTATATTGAGTCAACGCATCGTATGTTCTAAATAGATTCCTTTTTTGATATACTGCGGTCAAATATAGCAAAGGAGAGTCATTGTATGGATCAGAAAAGAATAGGTGCATTTATTGCACAGTGCAGGAAAGAAAAAAATCTGACACAAATGCAGCTTGCCGAACGATTAGAGATTACCAGTCAGGCAGTTTCTAAATGGGAAAACGGAAGAGGAATGCCAGATGTGTCGCTTTTACAGCCTTTGTGCGATGTTTTGGGTATTAGTTTGAACGAGCTTTTTTCAGGGGAGTATATATCAGCGGAGGCATACAAAGGAAAAGCGGAGGAAAATATTTCCAAACTTTTTAAAGAGAAACAAATTGCCAATCTTAAGCCTGTAAAATACTTATTCTCCGTATGTGCGAATGCCGCTTTGTTTGTAGCAGTGGTTGAATTAGCTGTTGGTTTTGTTGGGAATTTTTTTAATTCAACTATATTGGAAGCCATGTTAATCAATGTTTCTGTATGGCTGATATTGTTTTTGGCTTCCATGAGTAAACTGGCATATGACAAGAAAAAATTGAAAAACCTGAAGCATTCAGGCGCTTATATGGACTCCGAAATAGAAGACATGATTCCGGCAGCCTTTATTAGAGTAGGAAACTACACTAGCTGCAGAATCGTCTGTCGGTTTATTTATGAGGGTAAGGAATACAAAGCAGTGAGTAACTATTACGTTTTGTCACCCCTTAAGCGAAAAGAAGATTTACATGCGAATGTTTATATTGACAAAGATAATCCTGCCAAATACAGTGTAGAGCTTTTTCAAGCAGGCCGATAATTTATCCAAAACCGTCGTTGCAGGAATGCCCATTCCCACAACGGCAGTTTTCATTTACGCTTTTTTCTCTGGCTGAGCTGTATTGTTCCTAATAATAGGGGATCACATAGTTTATACCTATAGGTTTTTACTGTAAAACACCCCTGCAGCAATGCTCCCTTTGCAAATATGAAATATTTATCCTTTGTCTTCCAAATCAATAATGCAGGTTGCCACTTCTTTACCTAAAAGCAGCACTTCAGCTGCCTTTTCCTGTATCCTAAAATTAACAGGAAGTACATCATCATTTTTATTCAGAAGGACCACAACTATTTTATTCTCCGGCGTAAGATATGCGACCACATCAATCTGCTCCGTATATTTCGTAACTGCAATCCTGACAGATCCAGGCACAATATTATGCGCAAAATGATAATACTGCCTTTGGATTTTCTGCGGCATCAGCACTCCGGTCTTTGTATTATACAAAAACGGTGCATAGCAGTAATTTTCTACATGATTCGGCCCGCCTTTTTCATCCAATAAGTGTCCATGCAAAAGTCACAGCTATCCATATGAATACGTACCAACCGATAATTCATCTGATCTTTTGCAAAATATGTCTCACGTACTTGTTTCCTCTGCTTTTCATTCATAAGCAAATATACATATCCCGCTGCTTCTGTAACCGCTCCGCCGAATCCTTCAAAAGTTTCATATGTCAATTCCGGATATAGATTGATTACCTGCGTTTCTACTTCCGATCTGTCATCATGCAGCTGCACAGTTTGGAAAAATTTATTATCGTAGCCAGCACCCGCCATATCTGTATAATATTTCAGTGTCATAATCTCTTTCTCCTTTACTCCATATTCTTCTTATACGCGCGAAAGATAAGATTTGCCAAATTTATCGCCCGTATATGCCCGCGAACGCCAATGCATCTGGAAAACTTTTTCGTTCACGGATATAAGTCAAATTATATATTTTTTTGCTTTTTCACAATAGACTGGTATCATCATATCCATTGATATTTTCGTTACTTTTCGCACCTAGTCAAAATTGGCTGTGCCGTAAAACATATTTTTTTCATATAATTCTAAACAGATTTTGATGTATTATTATCGAAAACATGTTATATTATTGATATATTTACATGATTGAAACATACTCGTACTATTTTCATCAGTATAAAGGAGCAGTATTATGAATAGAGATGAACTTATGAAAACCTTACACGATTATACCCCATGGGAGCTCCTTCACCGCGACCGGAGGCAGGATGCCAAAAACATGGAACCTGTCAATCTGTCACTGGATGTTCCAATCACTGACGCTGAAAAAAACTCAGGACTCCATCTGCCACGGATACCAGATCTGGAACATAACACCTTTTCATCCGACATCTTCTTTAGACATGCACCGAATCAGCACTACATGATTGTCCAGCATGACAGATATACTCCAGCTTCCATGCACCGGCATGATTTTTTTGAGTTACAGGTGTGTGTGGAAGGTGAATTTATGCAGCAGATCAATTCAAAACGCCTTCAAATGCACAGCGGCGATTTCTGCCTGATTCCGCCTATGGTCAGCCATCTGGTAGATGTCCAGAATTATACGGTACTGGTGAATCTCCTGATTCCTGAAAAGCATTTCAAAAACATCTGTCTCTCACAGCTCCATGGAAATGATGTATTGTCCAAAATTTTTATGGGCAATGTATATTACAACAGTGTAAATGACTATGTAATCTTTCATACAAACGGAAATCCTGTCATCATGGATATTGTTTTTGGCATATGTCAGGAATCATTAGAGAAAAAACCTTATTATGTATATATGATGGACGCAGAACTTCTTCTTTTACTCGGTGTTCTAATCCGCAACTATGAAAGCACCTGTGAACTGCCACAGATACATCGGAAACAGGACGGCATCAATTATGGGATACTTCGCTATTATAGAAGAGAACTATCAGCATACATCCCTTCAGGAGCTGGCCGATAAGTTCCACTATACCCCACAGCATATGTCCTCACTTTTAAAGGAACTGACCGGCTATAATTTCAGCGGATATATTTTAGAGAAAAAAATGCAGGCAGCCGGAGATTATCTTCTTAACACAACGCTTAAAATAAAAGATATATCCATTGCCTGCGGATATCAAAACCAGGAACATTTTATTCGTGCTTTCCGAAAATATTATGGAACAACACCGATTGATTACCGCAATCAGCATAGTCCTTCTATGCCATAAATTACAATGCAGATATTCCATTAACTGGAGAAATCCAATCAATAGGGTTCCTCCAGTTCTTGCATAACTATCGGATTATTTCAGCATATATAGCCGGTGTCTCTTTTGCTGACCTCAAGGCTATTCTTTATTTCACAGATTTACTGCGTCTTTCCATTACCTCTGCAAAAAGTGTTTCATACTTTCCATCCAAATCATAGAAAATAAGGGCTATTATACAGATTATAGCTACAGCTACCGGAAACCACACCATAAGACCTGTCATAACGGCCATGGCTGATTCTGTCTGCACCGCTGCATTACCCACAAATCCGCCGAGACTTAACGCAAAAGCTACTGCAGCGCCGCCAAGCGCACCGCCTACTTTTTCAGCGAATGACTCTGCTGAAAATAGCAGCCCTTCATTTCTAACGCCCGACTTCCACTCACTGTAAATCGCCGTATCGCCAAGCATTGCAAATGCACAATTGCAGAGCGGAGCCATACCTGCACAATTCAAAAGAGTCGATACCAGGATCAGTGTACGATTTACTGGATTAACCGCCATAACAATGCCTCCCAGGATGGCAAGAAAGCAGCCAATCACGGAGATTCTTCTCTTTCCAAACTTTCTGGAAAGCCACGGAATCATAAAACATATCGCAATATTAGGGATCATGCCGCAGGATGACAGGAAGGAATAAAAGTTTGTATCCCCAAGGGCATATTTTGTATAATATGTCTGATATCCTGCTTTTACACCATAATTGAAGAAAATAACTAACTGTATGAACAACACAATAAGCCAGTATTTATTCTGTATCAGCGCTTTGAGATCATCTAACAGATTTCTTTGTTCCTTCTTTTCTGTCATGGTCTGCTGATTATTCTTTCTCTCCAGATATTTCTCATATCGTTCCTCTGCACCGACTTCTTTTACACTAAAATATACCCACAGAAAACAGAGTGCACCAAGGACGCCATATATTCCAGTCAGTACCGACCATGCGAATTGTCCTGCGCCTAAAAAGTTTACGATCGGCATAGAGATCGCGCCAATTACCAGCGGCCCAACAAAACCGAACATATTTCTTGCAGTAACAAGCTTTGTTCTCTCATCCACATCCTCTGTAGAGACTGCAGATAATGTATTATACGGAACCATGACTGCTGTATAGATAATGGCAATCCCTGCGACATAAGTGCAGACTGCCCAGATTATTTTTCCTGTCGTACCAAAGGAAGGCGACAAGAACATCAAGAATATAGATAAACCAAATGGGACTGCCATACGCTTCACCCACGGGCGTGCTTTTCCCTCTTTCGTATATGTACGTTCCACAACTGCCCCCATAACCAAATCCGAGACCCCGTCCAGAAGACGACATGCCAGAAGAATGATTCCTACTGCCGCGATTGGCAGCCCGGCCACCTCTGTATAATAGAAACTGATAAACGATGACACCGTATTGTTCATCAGATTTGCACCAAGACAGCCACTTCCATAACCAATGATCCGCATCATAGACATCTTATTTTTATTTGCCTGTTTCATTTTGTATCCTCCATTCTCTCATATAATCTCTCGGAATCTTTAAGCCAGTAAATATAAGACTTTCAGATTCCTTTTTTATTAAAATCCCCCACTTTTTTGTCAAAAACACTTGACAAATCCATCAAAAAATGCGGCGCTTCGCGCCCTTATTTATAAGACATATTTTTCGATTGGAGGCGATTTTATTTGTTACCTGTTAACTGTGGCAGTCATTCCG
>CANDMV010000105.1 GCA_947385875.1 uncultured Eubacterium sp.
CGAACTGCTCATAAGCTGCGGCTACCTTGCCGCCTTTGTCGTAGGCAAAAATGCTCTTTCCCTCTGCGGTGGCTTCTACGGCACGGATGGAATGGGGTATCTGGGTATCAAACACCTTGATTTTCTGTCCGTAGGCACTTCTCACCGTGGCGGTGATTTCCTTGGAGATGTTCGTGCGGGGCATTACCATCGTCATAAGGATGCCGTCAATCCGCAGAGGGGGATTGATTTGCCGTCTGACTTTCGACACGGAGCGAAGCAACAGCTCTAAGCCTTTGGCAGAAAGATAGTGGGGCTGCGTAGGGATAACCACGCTGTCAGCCGCCGCCAGTGCGTTGATGGTGAGCATACCAAGGCTCGGCATACAGTCTATTAAACAATAGTCATAGTTCTTTTTGACCTCGTTCACGCAGGTTTTCAGCACACTTTCACGGCTTATGGCGTTAATCAGCCTTACTTCCAAGCCCGACAGCTCAATGTTGGACGGTAACAGGTCAACGCCCTCACCGTGGTGCAGGATGCTTTGGGCGACATCAATGGATTTATCGTCTATGATGTCCTGCATGATGGTGGAGAGCGTGACTGGTAAATCGTCTGGTCTGTGGTAGCCGAGGGACATGGTTAGATTTGCCTGTGCATCGGCATCAATGAGCAGGACTTTCTTGCCCTGCTGTGCCAGAGCCACGCCCAGATTGACCGCCGTGGTGGTCTTTCCAACGCCGCCTTTCTGGTTGGTTAAAGCGATTACTTTGCAATTTGACATAGGGTGCGTCCTCCTTTCGCATAGATTTAGCCGCTTTGTCAAAGGCGGCTATGTAACTGTACCAGAGGACGCAAAAAAGCCGCTTACTCTTAATGGGGGTTAAGAATAAGCGGCTCAATCTCGATGTGCCTTAGACATATTCAATTTTTACTTTCTTTATCGGGGCATTGGCTACTTTGAAGATAAGCTCGTCAACGCAGTCCCCGTATCTGCCCTGCTGTATGAGTTGGTTTTTTAGCTCCACAAGGCTATGTAATAAGGTTGTCTTTTCGTGGCTATCCAGATATATATGATATGTTTTCTCTCTCATAAACAGCACCTCCGTTTCTGGCTTTATTATATAGGAAAGTCCTAAACTATTCAAAGGTGCAAATTAGGTCAAAAAAATAAGCGTACCACTATTTCTAATGATACGCTTATCGTAATTCAGTTCTTAATCAAGGTCGATATAAACAGTTACATTTGTTTCTCTCCATTGATTTTTCCTTACATACTGTCCGTTAGCCTTTCGGTAAGCTGCCGCCTGCTCGAAAGATAGCGGTAATTCAAAGGAAAGAGAACTCCTACCTACTTTTGATAGCCGCCTGTGCTGCTGCTAATCTAGCAATCGGCACGCGGAACGGTGAGCAGGATACATAATCCAATCCAATCTTATGGCAGAATTCAACAGAAGAAGGATCTCCACCATGCTCGCCGCAGATACCCACATGGAGCTTATCATTTACCGGCTTGCCAAGCTTAATCGCTGTTTCCATAAGCTTGCCGACACCAGTCTGATCCAGTTTTGCAAACGGATCATTCTCGAAAATCTTAGCATCATAGTAAGCGTCTAAGAACTTACCAGAATCATCACGAGAGAATCCGAATGTCATCTGTGTCAGGTCGTTCGTACCGAAGCAGAAGAAGTCAGCTTCTGTTGCGATCTCGTCAGCGGTAAGAGCTGCTCTTGGGATCTCGATCATTGTTCCTACTTCATATTCTAACTTCACGCCTGCTGCTGCGATTTCAGCATCTGCTGTCTCAACAACGACTTTCTTTACATTCTTTAGCTCTTTAATATCACAAATTAACGGAATCATAATTTCCGGTTTTACTGTCCAGTCTGAATGAGCCTTCTGAACATTGATTGCTGCGCGGATAACAGCTTTTGTCTGCATCTTAGCGATTTCTGGATATGTCACTGTCAGACGGCATCCGCGGTGGCCCATCATCGGATTGAACTCATGAAGAGAATCAATCAGAGTCTTAATCTCTTCTACAGATTTATTCTGAGCCTTTGCAAGCTTCTCAATATCTTCTTCCTCAGTTGGAACGAACTCATGAAGAGGCGGATCCAGGAAACGAATCGTTACCGGGCAGCCTTCCAGAGCTTCATATAATTTCTCAAAGTCTCCCTGCTGATATGGCAGAATCTTATCCAGAGCAGCTTCTCTTTCTTCTACAGTATCAGAACAGATCATTTCACGGAACGCTGCAATTCTGTCTTCTTCGAAGAACATATGCTCTGTACGGCAAAGACCGATACCTTCTGCGCCAAGCTCGCGTGCTTTCTTTGCATCTGCAGGAGTATCTGCGTTTGTACGAACTTTTAATCTTCTATATTTATCTGCCCAGTCCATGATTCTTCCGAACTCACCTGCGATCGTTGCATCTACAGTCGGGATAATGCCGTCATAGATGTTTCCTGTCGTACCGTCGATAGAAATCGGATCTCCTTCATGGTATTCTTTTCCTGCAAGCGTAAACTTCTTGTTTTCTTCATCCATAGCAATGTCGCCGCAGCCAGATACACAGCAGGTACCCATACCACGCGCAACTACAGCTGCATGAGAGGTCATACCGCCGCGGACAGTTAAAATACCCTGAGATGCTTTCATACCTGTAATATCTTCTGGAGATGTCTCAAGACGTACTAATACGACTTTCTCACCTCTGTCATGCCATGCTTCAGCGTCCTCTGCTGAAAATACGATCTTACCGCAGGCAGCACCCGGAGAAGCGCCAAGGCCTTTTCCTACCGGAGTTGCAGCCTTTAATGCAGCAGCGTCGAACTGAGGATGCAGCAGAGTATCCAGATTACGAGGATCGATCATAACTACTGCTTCTTCTTCTGTTCTCATGCCTTCATCTACTAAATCACAAGCAATCTTTAACGCTGCCTGTGCAGTTCTCTTACCATTTCTGGTCTGAAGCATATACAGCTTCTTGTTTTCAACAGTAAACTCCATGTCCTGCATATCTCTGTAATGATCTTCCAGAGTCTTGCATACTTCTGTAAACTGTTTGAATGCTTCCGGGAATTCTTCCTCCATTTTTGCAATCGGCATAGGAGTACGAACACCGGCAACAACGTCTTCGCCCTGTGCGTTTACAAGGAACTCGCCCATGAGCTTTCTTTCACCTGTAGCAGGATCACGCGTAAATGCAACACCAGTACCACAGTCATCACCCATATTACCGAATGCCATGGACTGTACGTTAACAGCTGTTCCCCAAGAATAAGGAATATCATTATCACGGCGGTATACATTTGCACGCGGATTATCCCATGAACGGAATACAGCTTTGATAGCGCCCATCAGCTGTTCCTTTGGATCATCCGGGAAGTCAGAGCCGATCTTAGACTTGTATTCAGCCTTAAACTGAGATGCCAGTTCTTTTAAATCGTCTGCTGTTAAGTCTACGTCATACGTAACGCCTTTTTCTTCTTTCATCTTATCGATGAGCTGTTCGAAGTATTTCTTGCCTACTTCCATAACAACGTCTGAATACATCTGGATAAATCTGCGGTAGCAGTCCCATGCCCAGCGAGCATTGCCGGATTTTGCAGCGATGACTTCTACTACTGTCTCATTTAAGCCGAGGTTTAAGATGGTGTCCATCATGCCCGGCATAGATGCTCTCGCACCAGAACGAACAGATACAAGCAGAGGATTCTCTTTATCGCCGAATTTCTTGCCTGTGATCTCTTCCATTTTACCAATGTACTCATTGATCTGTCCCTGAATCTCATCATTGATTTCACGGTTGTCTTCATAATACTGTGTACAAGCTTCTGTAGTAATCGTAAATCCCTGTGGAACCGGAAGGCCGATGTTTGTCATCTCAGCCAGATTTGCTCCCTTGCCGCCAAGCAGCTCGCGCATGTCTGCGTTGCCTTCACTGAACAAATATACCCATTTGTTTGCCATTTGTTAATTCCTCCTAAATATTACTTTGGTTATTTTTTTGTGAACTATTTCCAAACATGCTTGTCCGATTGTCGTTCACATTGTTAACATTGTTTGCACTTATTTCTCTGCGCACATATTTATTTTAACATATTTTTCCATAATCGCAACTATTTTTTCAATAATATCGCGAAAATTTGTGGGTGCTTATAGGCGTTTATGGGGAACCGAACGCCGTGTAAGGGGAGCTGTTTATGATAAGCATTACAAAATGTTTCATATAAGAGTCCTCATATTACGCCTGCCTCTGTCAGCTGGGAGAGGGCATCTGCCCGGTCTGCCGGTGGCTTTGAAAGAATGTTAGAAGCCCTTAGTATTCTGCTGCGTACACAGGCGGCGAAGCCGAAGCGGCACCTTTAGCTGCTGACATTCAGTCAGGGCGGACCAAGTGCCGCGACCGTACGGCGCCACAGCGTAAACACAGAATGCTTAGGGCTTCTTACATTCTGGAACGGACACAGGCAGACCAGCAGATTCTCTCTCCCAGCGTCCGGCCTGCCAATCTATAAAGCCATATTTAAAAATCAAATTTATCTGAAAAATATGCATCCAGCTGAGCAATCGCCACGCGCTCCTGCTCCATGGAGTCACGGAAGCGCACTGTTACGGCATGATCCTGCTCAGAATCGAAATCGTATGTCACGCAGAACGGCGTTCCAATTTCATCCTGACGGCGGTAACGTTTGCCGATATTACCGCGGTCGTCAAATTCACAGTTGTACTTTTTAGAAAGCTGCGTGAATACCTTTTCTGCACCTTCGTTTAGTTTTTTGGACAACGGAAGCACACCGATTTTTACTGGTGCGAGCGCCGGGTGGAAATGGAGAACTGTACGCATATCCGGTTTTTCCTGCGTACCTATATTTTCCTCGTCATAAGCGGCACATAAAAATGCCAGAACTACGCGGTCTGCTCCGAGAGAAGGCTCGATGACATATGGAACGTATTTTTCATTTTTCGTATCGTCAAAATAAGATAAGTCCTGCCCGGAAGTGTTCTGGTGCTGGGTGAGGTCATAATCCGTGCGGTCTGCGATTCCCCATAATTCGCCCCATCCAAACGGGAACAGGAATTCAAAGTCCGTGGTTGCTTTGCTGTAGAATGCCAGCTCTGCCGGATCATGGTCGCGCAGGCGGAGCTCCTCTTCTTTCATGCCAAGGCTCAGCAGCCAGTCGCGGCAGAAGCTTCTCCAGTAATCAAACCACTCCAAATCTGTGCCTGGTTCACAGAAAAATTCCAGCTCCATTTGTTCAAATTCCCTCGTGCGGAATGTAAAATTGCCCGGCGTGATCTCATTTCGAAATGACTTGCCGATCTGTGCGATACCAAACGGAATCTTTTTACGGGAAGTCCTCTGTACGTTTTTAAAATTCACAAAAATGCCCTGCGCTGTCTCCGGTCTTAAATAAACCGTATTTTTCGCATCCTCAGTCACACCCTGAAAGGTCTTAAACATCAAATTAAACTGGCGGATGTCGGTAAAATTATGCTTTCCGCAGCTAGGACAGGATACCTTGTGCTCTTCTATAAAATCTACCATAGCCTCATTTGACCAGCCGTCTACACTTTCTTCCAGTGTAATGCCATGATCCGCCGCATAATCTTCGATCAGCTTATCCGCGCGGAAACGTTCGTGGCATTCCTTGCAGTCCATTAATGGATCGGAAAAGCCGCCGAGATGTCCTGATGCCACCCATGTCTGCGGATTCATTAATATGGCGCAGTCTACGCCTACATTATACGGATTCTCTTTGACAAACTTCTGCCACCATGCCTGCTTGACATTATTTTTCAGCTCTACGCCCAGATTGCCGTAGTCCCATGTATTTGCAAGACCGCCGTAGATTTCAGAACCGGGATATACAAATCCTCTCGCTTTTGCCAGTGCTACGATCTTTTCCATTGATTTTTCCATTACTTTTCCTCCATATTTTGCTGCTAATTTTTATCAGCTGCCTTTTACTTAACCTTGAAAGTCCTATCGCCAGATGAATCAGACCTATGTATACCCACAGGGCACTATGTCTATGCACCCCCGACTTTCATTCTTGGCGGTGCATAAAATGCGCATGCAGGTTCATCTTGAAAGTCCCATCGCGAAGCGATTTAGATCTCACAGACGCTCATGATTTATACAAAATATAACCCGGCTGCGCCTCCTTGTCTTCGACATCATAATGAACACGCGCAGTATCTTTACTAATCATTTCTACATTGCCGTCAGATACAAATTGAATCGTTCCGTCTATTTTTACAACGGTTTCTTCTCCGATCACTACAGCTTTTAATTCTTCATTATCTGACTCCTCACTGCCCAGAACCTCCTTCAGATCGACAATGCCTGTCAGGCTGCCATCTTCCACTGCCTGTAACTGCTGGTCAAACGCATAGCCTTCGTCCTGTGCCTGAGTGATTGTTCCCGCAAAAAATACAATATCGTTAAAAAGCGCGTAGTCTATATAACTGGTATAATTCAAATACAGATGCGCCGTAATACCGTGTTCTTCGGATGATTCGGTCTTAAAGCTCTCTAATTCTACACTTCCATCCCCATTGGAAGCCACATAGCTCTCCACAGATTCTGTAATATAATTCTCTAACTCTTCCTCGTCATAATAATCCTCATTAAAATCTTCAATGTCAGCCCCGATCACTGTTCCCTGCTTCGTAACGTATACCGTGCTTTCTTCAGCCTTAAATGAGGTTCCACAGGCTGTGACCATACTCGCTGCTGCAAAAATGCCCAGCACTGCGTACAGCTTCCGTCTCATAGCTATTTTGCCTCCTTAGTTCTTATCTCGTGGCAGTATCATTTCTGCCGCCTATTTTTTATCTTATGATGAATGAACGACTCCGCAGCAAACTGCTGGGAATCAGACCCAAAGAGATTGAAAAATACTCTTTTTTCAATCATGTATCCTTCCAAAGCGTACGCAGGGCCTGTCGCCCAATCTGCCTACGCGCACATTATACTAGACCTTATTATTTATTTCAATCATTTTTTGAGCAGATCTTCTGACTTATAGATATGATCGCTGTAATGATCTATGTAATTGGATATGATTTCTTCAAGCCGCTCAAAGACCGGGCCGCTCAGCGTAAATGTATACAGCCTCCTAAGCGGTGCCGATATGATATACTGCATCGCGTATAATGTCGAGGCATCCATTGCAATCACCGGCTCGCCTTTTATACAGTCCGGGCATAATAACCCATGATGCCTGATTGAGAAAAAATGCGGCCGCACCCTGCTTTCATCTGTGCCGTCCTCCAGCGCTTCCTTTCTGCCGCATCCTGTGCATGAAAATACATTCGGATATTCTCCTGATAAAACCAAAACCCGCAGCTCATAGATCCGGCGAACCAGACGGTTATCAAGCGCCGGCTTCAGCAGCGCCTTTAGTGTAACGTATAATAGATTTAAAAAATCTGTCGCGTCCATATTTTCCTGCGTATAATAAGCTGCCATCTCCAGAATATAAAAGCCGTAATAAGCGGTATCTACATCATCCGCCAGCTCCCTGAAATAATTCTCGATATCCACCTTTGCCAGACTGTAAGCGTTCCTGCCCTCGAACAGCTCGAACTGCCCAAAGGAAAAAGGATTCGCCGCAGCCAGAAATGCGCTGTTTGGACGTCTTGCGCCCCGCGCAAAGGCTGTGATCTTTCCCCTTTCCCTTGTCAGAATCTGTATTCTTTTGTCATAATCACCTACAGGCATTGCTGACAGCACCATGCCTGTCAGAACGATTGTCTGCCCCATGTACCGCTCCATCTATCCATGCAGACGCTGCGGACTGCCGCACGCAGCGGTGCTCCTGCTCCCTATATTTTAAGTAATCACTGACTCTGCCGGTAGCGGCAAAGTCCTTCCAGCAATCTCTTGTCATATGCAGATTCCCCTTTACAATAATGGTAAATCACATTTCAGACAAAAAAACTTTTTGCCCGCCAGTATATATTATCGAAAAAGAAAGTTATTTTTTCAACAATCTTAGAATCTGCATAGTTCTCTTTTCTGATACAAGATAAAATCTGGGAGTTTTCCATATTCTTCTAATATGATGTAATGAACTTATGCCTTCCATAACCAGATTCTGTCAGACAAATCCATCCCTCCAGACACAGAATCATCAGAGAAGTCACTAAATCATTTACATGTTATCCTCTTTATAGCCGAAATTCTTCAGCATAGCATCACTGTCGCGCCAGTTTTTTCTGACTTTCACCCACAGCTTCAGATTCACCTGCTGCTCCAGCATTTTTTCGATCTCAAACCGTGCATTGGAGCCGATTTTTTTCAGCATAGCGCCGCTTTTGCCAATAATAATACCCTTGTGCGAATCACGCTCGCAGATAATGGATGCTTCAATATCCATGATTTCTTTCTTTTTATCCTTCGAGCTTTTACGCGGTCTCATGCGTTCGATCGTAACCGCAATTCCATGCGGGACCTCTTCGTCCAGTGCATGAAGCGCTTTTTCCCTGACAATCTCTGCTACAATCTGGCGCTCCGGCTGATCGGTAACCGTATCTTCATCATAAAACATCGGCCCATAAGGCAGATATTTATAGATCGAATCAATGATATCCGGGACATTATCTCCTTTTAAGGCAGATGCAGGTATGATTTCATCAAAGTCGCAGATTCCCCGGTATGTGTCGATAAACGAAAGCAGCTCTTCTTTTCTAGAAAGCGTATCGATCTTGTTTATGACCAGTATTAAAGGCGTCCCTCTTTTTTGCAGAATCTCTGCAATGTGCCTTTCTCCAGCCCCGATAAAATTAGACGGTTCTACCAGCCAGAGGATGACATCGACATCCGCAAGCGTATGCTCAGCGACATGCACCATATGTTCGCCAAGCTTGTTTCTGGCCTTATGGATGCCGGGCGTATCCAAAAATACGATCTGCCCGCGCTCCATGTCAGTATAAACAGTCTGAATCCGGCTGCGCGTAGTCTGCGGCTTGTTTGATGTAATCGCGATTTTCTGACCGATGATGCGATTCATCAGCGTTGATTTCCCTACATTGGGCCTCCCAATAATTGTTACAAAACCAGATTTAAAATTTTTATCCATTGTATTCCCCTACTAAAACAAATCCTCTAATGCCATAAACAGATCCGCATCCTTCTCAAGCATCATTTCATTACCGATCACACATATATTGTCATCTGCCAACACCGATGCAATCAACGGCTTCAGCGCGCGTATGTCCTCCTGCGAAGCATCTAATACTTCATTCCGCTCTTTCTGCAGATCCTCCTGTGTCAGATGGCTTAGATAAGCGACCATCGAACGGTACCCTTTTGCTGACGGGTTTAACGGCGTATCCATGTCGCTGAT
Source organism: uncultured Eubacterium sp. (assembly GCA_947385875.1). GTDB lineage: Bacteria > Bacillota > Clostridia > Lachnospirales > Lachnospiraceae > Eubacterium_J. The sequence goes on from CANDMV010000105.1 coordinate 9,342, forward strand.
CGTACCGATGATATATTTTGTCATATCACGCTCATCTGCATCAAAGCTGCCGATATATTCCGGGATTCGATTAAACACCTCATTGGATTTGCGCAGATTCGGATCACGGTAAGTGCAAAAATACGTATCGCCCATTCTCGCAAACCCGCTCATACAGCCGTAAGCGCCGCCTTTGACACGGATATTCAGCCACAGGTAGTCATAGTTTAAGATTACCTTCAAAATACGCAGCGCGCCTGTGTATGGATAACCATGACTGCGGAAATTGCCTGCTCTTGAGACATACTGTACCTGTGCGGCATTTTTAAATCCTTCGTTTTTCTTTAGACAGGTCATCTGGCCGCTCGATGCTTCATAATCCTGTGTAAACAGCCCTGCCTTTAATGCCGGAAAATGTGCTTCAAAAGCCGCGTATCCTTTTTCGTCACAGGTTAAGCTGACAAGCAGCTTTTCCGGACGGAAAATCGTACAAAACAGCTGTCTTAGTATATCCTTTAATCCTTCCTTCTGATTCTCAAAATCACTTTCTGCCTGTGCTACAATCCGGTATAATCCAATGCCTCCGGTCAAATCATTAAACCGCGCTGTCTTAGAAAAATACGACATGGCACGCAATGCAGAGATCGAATGTCCAGCCTGCATCAGCTGCATTTCCAGACGGGACTTTGCCTGCGCCAGCACTTCATACAGACGCTTATCATCCTCCAGCTTTGTCCGGCACATCATACTGAGCATCAGCTGCATGGCAGTTCCTGTCTCATCGTACAGCGCCTTTGTGCGGACTTCGTATTTTTTTATCAGCGTATCCGGCGCTGCCGCATCCGCCGCTGCGAAAATATTGACAGATATTCCTCCGGTATGCAGATTGATTTCATTTGCCAGATCTTCATACTTATAATCCTCGGTATCCATATCACCCAGAACCGCTTTTAATATGCCCAGATACGGTATCCATTCTTCTTTTACATCGGACAGGTCGAACATCAGGCCCAGATAGTTAATGCCGTTGGAATAAATATTATGGTGAATGACAGGTATGCCGTCTGCCTGTTTTTCTTCATTATACAGCGGCGCTGCCTCCCTGCGCATATCCTTTCTCGTAAGCATCGGGATTTTTTCCAGATCCTCTCTGGAAGACGGCTCCTGCTGATATTCTTTTAAATGAATCGTATCTGCAATCATCTTCGAGACTGCATCTGCGCTCAAAGAAGCCTTATACTCTGCCAGCTTTTTCTCCAGCGCTTTTTCATTTTTTTCATTTAATCCTTTTTCCGGCTCTACGATTACAATCGATTTATGATGATTATCTATGAGATATTTTAATATAAGCTCTTCAAAATACCGCTTGTCAGCCAGCTCCTTTAAAAACCGGAAAGTGTCCAGCACCTCCAGATGCATAAACGGCTGTGCGTCGTCATACAGCCAGCTGTCCAGACACTGCAGTCCGTAAATCAGCCCCTTTGGATAAGCGCCGAAATCCGCTTCGCGGAACTTAAATTCATTGCCGTTAATTCCCGCCAGTATTGATTTTTTATTCAGTCCGTCTTTTGCAAGACCGCGCAGCGTATCCTCGATAATCTGGACAAACTTCGCCTTATCAGAAGCATTGGCATATTTTGCTGTCACCGTAAAAACAGGCTGATAGGTAGAATTATCATAGCCGCCGATAATATCCTTTCCAATGCCCGCATCCAGCAGCGCCTGCTTTAACGGCGCGCCCGGCGCGTTTAAAAGCACATAATCCAGTGTCTCAAATGCAAGCACCAGCTCCCTGTCTAAAATCGTGCCGACAGATACCCCGTAAGAAAGATACGTATTATCCTGCTCGCTCTCTGAGCTTGCAATCGGGTACTTCTTCACGACCTCTCTAGGCTGGGCAAATGGTTTTTGAAGCTTAATGCTGGAATCCAGCTCGATCTGGTCATAATGAGACAGATAAGCCTGATCCATCCATTCCAGCTTTTCTGCCGCATCCATATCACCGTACAAATAGATATACGCATTGCACGGATGATAATATCTGCGGTGAAAATCTAAAAATCCCTCATAGGTCAGATCAGGTATACATTCCGGGTCCCCGCCAGATTCATTGGCATATGTCGTATCCGGAAACAGAGAATTAAGTGTGACACGGTCTAATACATCTTCCGGTGAAGAAAATGCACCTTTCATTTCGTTATACACGACACCGTTTAACGTCACAGGACCATCCTCTGACTCCAATTCATAGTGCCAACCTTCCTGCTGAAAGATTTCCGGATGCTTGTAAATATCCGGATGCAGCACGGCATCCAGATACACATGCATTAAATTCTGGAAATCCTTGTCATTGCAGCTGGCTACCGGATACACAGTTTTATCAGGATAAGTCATAGCATTTAAAAATGTATTCAAAGAACCCTTGACCAGCTCTACAAACGGATCCTTAACCGGGAACTCATCCGATCCGCATAATACAGAGTGCTCAATAATATGCGGCACGCCTGTGCTGTCCTCCGCCGGAGTGCGGAATCCGATGTAAAATACTTTGTTTTCATCATCATTAGATATCACTGTGATTTTTGCGCCGCTTTTCTTATGGCGCAGGCGGTATCCTTTGGAATGAATATCGTCTAATTCCCTTTCTTCTATCAGTTCGTACGCGGTTAGATCATTTAGTTTCAAATATTTTTCCTCCTACTTTATTAAAATTATTAATTTATCATATAAATCATTTTTATAATATACCCTCGACACCAAATACTGCCACTGAACCCGGCTGGCGGGCATCACAAAATGAACGCCTCCGCTCTGCTCAGCATTCGTTTGCTCCGCAGCTAAGGAGCTGTAAATAAATAACTGCTGATATTGCTTGTCTTTTTCTCCGATAGCGCAGTCCAAAAATCAGTTACATAGCCCGCTATGCGCCTGATTTTTGGACTGCACTCTCGAAGATAAATCCGGCGCACTATTCAGCAGTTATTTATTTACAGTTCCTAAGCCACGGGAAATCAGCCCCGGAGAGATTCAGACATGAAAAGGCTGCTGTGTAGTATTAAGTATAACATATTTTTGGCATATTAACCCACTCAAAAAATTATTCACATACGCAGACCGTCATATTCATGTTCATCCGCACAGAGCATGAACCGTCAGACAAATCGATCTTGCAAGGTGCAATCGTAAAAGATGCCATCACGCAATGCTTTTTCTTCATCCTGTCAGTCTCATCCTATGAATCCTCTTTAATATGAATATCCACCTGCTGAAACGGTATCTCAATCCCATATTCATCAAATACAAGCTTGACTGCCTCGATTGTATCCCACCTTGTCTGCCAGTAATCATCTGTATTTACCCAGAACCGGCAGCCAAGCTCCACACTGCTGTCTGCGAGATCGGATACAAAAATATTGATCGGCTGGTCACGCAAAACCCTGTTTTCCTTGTCTACGATTCCAGTCAGCAGCTCCTTCGCCTTTTTTAAATCCGCGTTGTAAGCTATGCCGACAAGAATATCTACCCTTCTGGTCTGCTGGCCAGTGACATTGACAATCGCACCGTCCGTCAGCCTGCCGTTTGGAATGAGTACCGTCTGATTGTCAGCAGTCAGTAATTTCGTATAAAAGATCGAGATCTCTTTTACAATTCCCTCATGCCCTGTCCCGCCGGATACAATATAATCCCCGACATGAAACGGACTTAAAACAAGAATCAGCACGCCTCCCGCCAAATTAGCCAGACTTCCCTGCAGGGCAAGACCCAGTGTCAGTCCGGCAGAACCTAAGACTGCCACTACTGAAGCAGTAGTAATGCCAAAAAGCGTCAGAATCATCAGCCACAGTACAAAATTCAGACTGTATTTACTGATTGAATCTAAAAACTGGCGCACCCCGATGTCTACTCCCCTATGCTCCATCGACTTGCGCAGAAGCTTACGTATCACAGAAATGATGCGCTTTCCTGCAATATAAAGCAGAATCGCAAGCACAATCTGCACCGCAAAATTCAGCACGCCCGGAACTAAATCTTCCAGATACTCGCGCACTACATTCTCATCTACTTTCTGCAAATTTTCCAAGTTTTCGGTTATGATTGACGGCTCCTGCGTCAATAGCGGCGTCAATAGCGTATTTATGATCGTCGGCTGCGGTAAATTGTGACATGGCAAAAAATCAATGAATCGCACCATAAATAAATCACTTCCTTCATTCATCCAATGCATGAATAAACAGCCCGCTTCTTAACTTAGGTTCAAACCAAGTGGATTTCGGCGGCATCAAGAGACCTGCATCAGCTACCGCAAATAACTCAAATATATCTGTCGGATACATCGCAAACGCAGCCGCGCAGTCTCCTTCTACCCGCCGCTCAAGCTCGTCCAGTCCCCGGATACCTCCTACAAAATCAATTCTCTCATCGGTCTTCGGATCATGAATCCCCAGCACCGGCTCAAGCAGCAGATCCTGAAGCAGCGATACATCCAGGCTTTTCACCGGGTCTGCCGGCAGATCCTCAGCCTTTACGCTGCAGCGATACCAGCCGCCGCCCAGATACATGGAAAAATCACCTTTCTTCTTCGGCACACGTTCTTGTCTATCTATTTTCTTCACTTCGAAAATACTGCCTGCTTTTTCCAAAAACTCTTCTTCCGTCAGCCCGTTCAAATCCTTAACCACCCGGTTATAATCCATAATCATCAGCTGATCGTCAGGAAACAGAACACAGAGAAAATAGTTAAACTCCTCCTCCCCCGTATAACCCGGATGCTCTTTTCTGCGCTTTAAGCCGACTTTTACAGCCGACGCTGCCCGATGATGCCCATCCGCGATATAAATCGACTGCATTGCACCAAATGCCTTAAGCACTGACTCAATCCGCTCATCATCACAGACAGCAAATACCCGATGGCGAATACCGTCTTCCGATACAAAGTCATAAACAGGCTCCTGCGACGCTGCCTCTGCCACAGCCCGGCGAATCGTCTCATCGGAACGATATGCCAGAAAAATAGGCCCTGTCTGCGCATTGCAGACATCTACATGGCGAATCCTGTCTGCTTCTTTCTCCGCACGCGTATTTTCATGCTTCTTAATCACCTGATTTTCATAATCATCAATGGAAGCACATGCTACAATCCCTGTCTGAGTCCTGCCATGCATTGTCAGCTCATAAATATAATAACACTTCTTGTCATCTCTTACAAAAGAACCATCCGCGATCTGCGCCCACAGCATGTCATGCGCCTTCTGATAGACCCTCTCATCATACAAATCCACATCATCCGGAAACTGCGTCTCCGGACGGTCAATATTCAAAAAAGAATCCGGGTTTCCAGCCACAGCCTGCTTTGCCTCTTTCCGATTATAGACATCATATGGAAGCGCAGCGATTTTGTCTGCTTTTTCCCTGCATGGGCGGATGCAGAAAAATGGTCTTATGTCTGCCATAATATTCTCCTTTTCATTTTTATTTATTTCTGTAAAGATTTCATCTATTTCCAAGTGTTCCCATTATAACGTTACTGAGGCCAAACGTCAACGGATAAAGACTTCTTTGTTCTGCAAAAAAACGTAGTTACTTTTCGGCTCCATATCATAGGGAACAGCAACAGAAAAATTGAAAGCTCCTTTCTTTTTGCGCAAAAAATCGCCATCCTTTTCAGATGACGATTCGTTTCTTTTGAGCTGCATTCAGCTGTGGCTTGGCTCTCTGAACAGGATTTGCATAAAATTCCTCCGTCCGTATAGCACACGAATAATATTTACTATAAGAGCCACTGCTATTGGATGTACTTAAAATATTCATGATTTGATATGCATAAATGGAATATACGTTACTATTCACGGGTCAGGAACGCGCACCAGCTGCGCGTTCCGTGAGAATATGATTCAGGAGTGAGGGGCGATTTTGCGAAGCTAACTTTAAATATCGCCCCGAATCGTTACTATGAGCGGCCCTGGGCCGTGAATAGTAACGAATATACCGGATTACCAGAAAAAGACTATTGCAATCAAACCTGAGATATGCTATATTATAAATACAAAAAGCAGCCGCCCACAAGGGGGGTTGACCAGTTAAATATGAATAGCAATGCCACCCTATCACTCGGTCAAAGTATCAGGGTGGCTTTTGCTATGTAAGGCTACTTACAAAACGTAAACACGAATGTAAGCAATGCCAGAAGGAATATGCCGAAAGTCAGCAACTCCATAAGAGAAATATGAATCTTATGTTTCTTATGTTTTCTCTTTTTCATAGCATCACCCCCATTCTTT
>CANDMV010000106.1 GCA_947385875.1 uncultured Eubacterium sp.
CTATGTGGCTTTCAGCCACTTTCACGGCACAGCTGTGAATAATTCAGGATTATGAATACAAAAATGAAAAAGAAGGAAGTAAGGCATATGGACAGAATACCAAGTTCTGGAGAGTTGTATAGGCATTTTACAAATAAACTGTATCAGGTGGTTACAGTTGCTGTATATGAAGAGACAGGAGAACAGCTGGTAGTATATCAGGCGATGTTTGCAGATTTTGGCATATATGCCATGCCGTTGTCACAATTTGTTGGAGAAGTGGATCATATTCGCTATCCACAGGCAGAGCAGCAGTATTTGTTTGAAAAAGTGGAAAGGAAAGAGGAATTAGGAAACCGGAAGGCGGATGTACAGCGGGCAGATGCAGCAGGCACAAGACAGAATGCATCAGCTCGCAAAACAGATGAGCCTGCGATGTTCTGGCAGGCATTACGGGAGCCTCAGCGGCAGTCTTTTGCTATGCGGGAAAAATCGGGTCAGACAGCACAAGAGCCTTTGCAGCAGGATAACGCGGCGTGTGAAAAAACGAACCGGACGATACCGGAATCTGCGCCGGCAGATCATATGTCTGCTGCATCTGAGCTTTCAAGCCGGGGATTGAGGGAAGTTCATCGTGGGGTGTCAGGCCGGACTGCATCAGGAGAAGAAATGCAGCCGCGCACGCAGAGTCCGGCAGAGTCCAGAAGGGGGCTGCAGCATGTTCCAGCAGATGCAGCAGGCGCAGATTCTTATTATTCTGAAAGGCGCCGTCGTCAGATTGAAGAGCGCGAACAGCGCCGGGGCATGTTCCGCAGACCACAGAAGCATGAAAGCGCGACAGAGGAGCTTCGTGCCAATCCATGCCTGCTGAAATTTTTAGAAGCCGATACGTATGAAGAAAAGTTTCAGGTGTTAATTGAGATTCAGGATGATATTACAGACCGTCTGATTGATGACATTGCGGTTGTCCTGGATGTTGTGATTCCAGAAGGACCATTGAATGATCGGTTTCGTCAGCTGAAAAGTATCATTATCACCAGACAAAAATATGAGATTAATCGGCTGCGGAATTAAAGCTTGTGAATGCTGATGGAGCCTCTGCTCATTGCGCTGTTGTAATAACGACTGTCATAGGTTACATCTTCACCGAACCATTCTGGCGGCATGAATGCATTGGCTTCCTCAATAGAAGCAAATTCTACTTCGGCAAGCGTAACGCCTTCCAGGGCACCGTGGAAAATGTCCAGTTCGATCATATGGGATGGTTCAAGAGGAATCAGGTATCTGCATTTGGTAATGATAAGGCCGTCTGTCTTTGTGCGCAGATGCAGGTATGCTTCTTTTGTAAGAGGCATTTCATATTCTTCGTGTGCCAGCATGCCGCCGCTTTTGTATGTAAGGAAATAGCTGTCATCCATTTTTCGGATGCGCACGGTGGGGCTTGTGCATAGATAACCCTGTTCGATTTCATGGCAGGGATATGTTTCCAGATTTTCTGGGAGCTGTTTTGGGATAAATTTACGTTCGATTTCCATAGAGTTACACTCCTTTCGACGGTAGTTATATTTCCGTCCCGTCAGACGCAGAATCGTCAGGGAGGTCGTTAAGTTAATGACATTGGCCGTGAATAGTAACCTTCATTACAATATCGGATATCTGGAAAAAAGTCAATGGGCTTTACAAATGACCAGGCATTATGGTATGCTGATGTTACTTTTCATACCCTGACCAGACACCCGTTATCTGGTCAGGGCCAAAGAATGCGGCTTGCCAAGCATCCGGCCACTCGCCAAGGGCGAACTTCCAATGGGCCGGATGCCGTTACTTTTTACACTACAGCCGCTTTCTGGCTGAGGTGTGAAAAGTAACATGCTGATTGCAGTTTAAAATAGTTACGAATTCTGGCCGCTGTAAGGTCAAAATGCGGACTGGTTCACATGATGCAGACAGACCGGATGCGGATAGGGATTATTTTATTATCATGGGATTAGGAGGACAAAAATGAGTAAGATAGCAGTATTTTTTGCAGATGGATGTGAAGAAATAGAAGGACTGACAGTCGTAGATATGCTGCGCAGGGCAGGGATAGATGTATGTGGGGTATCGATTACGGGCGGCAGAGAGGTGCACGGCTCACATAATATCACTTTTCTGGCAGATCTGACATATGAAGAAGCAGACTTAGATACATTTGACGGTGCAGTTCTGCCGGGAGGGGTTCCGGGAACACCGAATCTGGGTGCCCACGCCGGCGTTGTCTCTACGATTAAGAAATTCGCAGAGGAAGGAAAGCTCGTAGCAGCAATCTGTGCGGCACCAAGCATTCTGGGTGAAAATGGCATTCTTAAGGGAAAAAGGGCTACCTGTCATCCGGGTTGGGAAGATCGTCTGACCGGAGCAGTGGTTTCAGAAGAAACGGCAGTTACAGACGGCAATGTGATTACCAGCCGCGGTATGGGAACCGCAGTCGATTTCTCATTAGCGATTATTCGCAAACTGTCTGATGAAGAAACTGTAGCGAAAGTGAAAAAAGGAATTGTGTATTAGAGAAAAGACCTTAACAGAATACGCTGTAACCCGATTTACGGCCTGTGCGGTAAATGCACAGTATGGGGCTGTGTAACAAATAGGTTCACATCAAATCAATGATTCATAATAATCAGCACATTTGGCGTGAACCTATATTTTATTGATGATATTTCTTATGATTTTATAACTATTTTCTTAATACTGCTTTCTGCTCCATAATAAGTAACACCCTTTACTGTTTTAAAGCTTCGTATTTTAACATAATATGTCTTCCCTGATTTCAATTTTGCGGAATCTGTCTGATATGTTTTTTTAGAAGCAGTATCCAGAGTTTTATAACTGCCTTTCTTCTTGGAAGCGTACAGTATCTCATATCCATCTGAATTTTTAGCCGGTTTTATTTTAGCGGACAACCTGTGCCGGCTGTCTGATGCAACAGATTTTAAAACAGCTGCTTTTGGGGCATGTGCCTTCTGCAGTGCTTGAATTAGAAGGTCTGCGATTAACCGGTGTCCTTCTATGGAAGGATGCGGATCCAGATTAATGCCGGATGGATTTTTCATATCAAAATTTACATTTGTAAGCTCAGCATGGCTAAATGGGGTATATACGTCCACCAAAGTATAATCAGATGCATCTTTGGAAAATGCCTGATTAATTTCACTGATATATGTCTCTGCCAGTTCGCCGATCATAGGAATGGAAGTAAATGGGTTGTAAATATTTGTTACATAAATCTCAGCCGCAGGCGCTTTTTCATGCAGAATAGATAATATGTTCTGGAATTTTTTTGGAAATGCAGCTGCCTGATCGTGCAGTACCCTGTGATCCGCTAAGCTGGCAGTCAGCTCCTCAGCCTGCTTGAGATATTGTACGAGCTTAGACGTATCAATCTCAGGCATTGTAAATCCATCCTCAAATGAAGAGGCATCGATCTGATCCGGATCAATATCAAAATATTCCATTACGATTTGTATAAACGGCAGCAGAAGGTCATTCGAACCGATGGAAAGAGTAATAACATCTGCTTTTTCTAAATCAGAATCGGCAGCGCCGGAATTCAGCAGACTGATACAATCGCTGCTGTCATCACCGGATACGGCATAATTATTAGATTTGGTATGTAAAAAATCTCCTGTCAGTGCCTGATAGCTGCCGAAAGGAGCATCCGTCTGATCATGAGTATACCCATCCAGTCCATATCCGGCAGCGATGCTGTCCCCGAATGCGACGTATACTGTTTTGTCAGAAAGGCTTTCTGCGCCGGCAGTTCCGGGGCTGCACAGAGCGGTGAAAAGCAGGCACATGAACAGAATGAACGAACACAGCCTTTTTTGTTTGGAATGTTTCATAAAATTCTACCTCCTTCATAATTAAATAGAGAGTCAGCAGAGCAGGCCATATACTGTCTTCTATATAATACTTAGTTAGATAGAAAGTCAGCAGGGCGGCCGTTAACTGTCCCGGTATAAAACGCTTACATATGGGTTATCCTTTTTAGACAGTCTCATTGGAATAAAAATCTGCAGACATACTTTCTATATAATACAGAGTAAATTATAGCATAAAGAGTATTCGCATTACAATGCAAAAGATAATAAAAATGAAATGGCCATTACAGTGAAGCCAAAGGCTGAACCAATGTCATTAACTTAACGGCCTGCCGGACAATTCTACGAAAAACATGCAACTGTTCAGATAGAGTGTTACATTTTGGCTGCGAGGACGCCTCTCACCCGGCATCTGGGTATCCACAAATGTAACGCCATATCCGAATGATTACAAAATCTTAAGTGAATGACATTGAAGGCTGAACTGTAACAAATTGCCAGATTCAGACCTCAGCTGCCAGAACTTACCATTAATATTATTTTATAATTCATCCATACTATCATCAGATAGCAGAAAGAAAATCTGCTGTATTTCATAACAGTCCAAAAGGAATACAGTGGTTATCACTGCTTTGGACATACAGCAGAGATTTCTGTTATTTGAAAATTAAAATAAGATGAATCATATGGAGGAAGAAACAAATGTCAAGTTCAAAGAATTCAAACTCAGGCATGGCAGTGCCAGAAGCAAAAGAAGCAATGAAGCAGTTTAAAGAGGAAGTAGCATCTGAATTAGGTGTAAACTTAAAAGAAGGATACAATGGAGATTTAACCTCTCGTGAAGCTGGTTCCATCGGCGGCGAAATGGTAAAAAAGATGATTATGAGACAGGAAGAACAGATGAAGCAGTAAAAGGCTGGCCGTCTGAAAATCAGGATCGCTGAGCAAAAAAGAGATGCCGTGCAGACATGCAGGGCATCTCTTTTTGTGATAGTTGAAAAGTTGAACGCCGGAAGGTAAAGGTGCCGCTGCGGCTTCACCTCCTGTTTGTCGTCAGAATGCCATGGGATATAGCATTCTTCCAAAGCCGCCGACAGACCGGGCAGATTCCCTCTCCCAGCTGTTTCTGACAGCAGTACATGAAATCTTCTATTTGTAACGGCTGGATCAGATCACAGTTCAAGGTTCTGAAGATGAATGTATCGTTCTTATTTTAAAGCTTATCAAAAGCAGCCGGGTGAGAGGCGCTGTCCTCGAAGCCAAAATGTAACACTCTATCTGAACTGTTACGCCAAAATGCATATTTTCCTAAAAAATGCTGGTAATTTAAAATGCACTGTGTTATAATCTATAAATGACTGTAAATAGCTGAAATCACAGCTGGAGAAATCGCAGGACGCATTTCTTACAAGCTTTAAGGAGGAAATAAAAATAATGAGTGTACAGGTTGAAAATTTAGAGAAAAACATGGCGAAGCTCACCGTCACTGTTTCTGCCGATCAGTTTGAGAAAGCGATGCAGGCAGCCTATATGAAGCAGAGGAAGAGGATCAACATAGCCGGATTCCGCAGAGGCAAAGTGCCGAGAGCGATGATTGAAAAGGTATATGGACCAGAAGTGTTTTATGAAGATGCAGCAAATTCATTAATTAATGAATCCTATCCGGCTGCTATGGATGAAAGCGGGCTGGAGATCGTATCCCGTCCGGATATTGAAGTGACACAGATCGAAAAAGGCAAGGAATTTATATATGTAGCAGAAGTAGCAGTAAAGCCGGAAGTAAAATTAGGTGAATACAAGGGCGTAACGGTTAAAAAGGCTGAAATATCTGTAACAGATGAAGAAGTAGACGCAGAGATTGAAAACACCAGAAACAGACAGGCACGTACGATTGACGTGACAGACCGTGCGATCAAAGAAGGAGATACAGCTGTCATTGATTATGAAGGCTTCCAGGACGGCGTTCCATTTGAAGGCGGCAAGGGAGAGAATCATTCGCTGGAAATCGGTTCGCATACTTTTATCAGCGGTTTTGAAGAGCAGCTTATAGGGAAAAACGTCGGAGAGGATGTCGAAGTCAATGTGACTTTCCCGGAGCAGTATCATGCGGCAGAACTGGCAGGCAAGACTGCATTATTTAAGGTAAAAATCCATGCGGTTAAGGCAAAGGAAATACCAGAGCTGAATGATGAATTCGTATCTATGGTATCTGAATTTGAGACGCTGGATGAATACAAAGAAGATGTGAAAAAACAGCTGTTAAAGCGCAAAGAGGATGCTGCAAAAGGCGCAAAAGAAGACGAGGCGATTCAAAAAATCATAGATGCTTCAGAAATGGATATTCCGGAACCTATGATTGATATGCAGTGTGAAAATATGATTCAGGAATTTGAAGCGCGTATTTCGCAGCAGGGACTTACGCTGCAGCAGTATATGCAGTTTTCGGGTACTACGATTGACAAGATGAAGGAGAATCTCCGTCCTGAGGCAATACAGCGCATACAGAGCAGCCTGGTATTAGAGCAGATTTCAAAGGAAGAAAATATAGAAGTAACTCAGGAAGAAGTCGATGAGCAGATTCAGAAGATGGCATCTGCATATGGCCTTTCAGGTGATAAGATGAAAGAGATCATGAGCGACGAGGATAAGGAAAATATAGAGAGAAATCTGTCCATTGAAAAAGCAGTAGATATTATTATTTCGAATTCTGTAGAGGTTGAAGAAGAAAATAAGGAAAACGAAGCAGAAAACAGCTAAGAAAATAAACAGGAAAAATCAGAAGTTAACCAGTAAAGCATGTTGTTGATTCTGGTAATTATGTAATAAGTCTGATTTATCATGGAGGGATTGTATGAGTTTAGTACCTTATGTCATTGAGCAGACAAGCCGCGGCGAGCGCAGCTATGATATTTATTCACGTTTATTAAAAGACAGGATTATATTTCTGGGCGAAGAGGTAAACGAGACATCTGCAAGCATTGTCGTTGCGCAGCTGCTGTTTCTTGAATCGGAAGATCCGAGCAAAGACATACATCTGTATATCAATTCGCCGGGAGGTGTCGTGACAGCAGGTCTGGCTATTTATGATACGATGCGCTATATTAAATGCGACGTATCTACGATCTGCATCGGCATGGCTGCCAGCATGGGAGCGTTTCTATTGGCAGGCGGCACAAAAGGCAAGCGTATGGCGCTTCCGAATGCTGAAATTATGATTCATCAGCCGTCCGGCGGAGCACGGGGACAAGCGACAGAGATTCAGATTGCAGCAGAAAATATCTTGAAGACAAAAAAGAAACTGAATGAGATGCTGGCAGAAAATACTGGCAAGCCGGTTGAGGTCGTTGCGCAGGATACGGAGCGCGATCATTTTATGGATGCGAAGGAAGCGCTTGATTACGGCTTGATCGACAGCATAGTGACAAATCGTGAGAAAGAGTAGATCAAAGAGGGGTGAAATGATGGTAGGCAAAAGCAGCGACAGCAAAGTAAGGTGTTCCTTTTGTGGGAAGCCGCAGGAACAGGTAAGAAAGCTGATTGCCGGACCAAATGGAGCATTTATCTGTGATGAATGTGTGGATATTTGTTCAGAGATCATTGAAGAGGAATTTGCGAAGGAAGAAGCGGAGCTGATGCAGGCAGAGCCGGAGATGATGGAGGCTCCGTTTGAAATCAACCTTCAAAAACCGGAGAAGCTCAAAGATTTCCTGGATGATTATGTAATTGGACAGGACGAAGCAAAGAAAGTTTTATCTGTTGCAGTATATAATCATTATAAGCGGATTCTTGCAGATACAGAGATGGATGATGTAGAATTACAGAAAAGCAATATCCTGATGCTGGGACCGACAGGTTCTGGCAAGACTTTGTTGGCACAGACACTGGCAAGAATCTTAAATGTTCCGTTTGCCATTGCAGATGCCACCACATTGACAGAAGCAGGTTATGTCGGCGAAGACGTAGAGAATATCCTGTTAAAACTCATTCAGGCGGCAGAATATGATATTGAGCGTGCTCAGTTTGGTATTATTTATATTGACGAGATTGATAAAATAACCAAAAAATCGGAAAATGTATCTATTACTAGAGATGTATCCGGAGAGGGCGTACAGCAGGCGCTGCTCAAAATCTTAGAAGGTACTAATGCTTCTGTACCTCCTCAGGGCGGCAGAAAGCATCCGCAGCAGGAGCTGATTCAGATCGATACGACGAATATATTATTTCTCTGCGGCGGCGCTTTTGACGGACTGGAGAAAATTATCGAGACCAGAATGGATCATAAATCCATTGGTTTTAATGCAGAAATCTCAGAAATCTCAGAAAAAAGTGTCGGAGAGGCTTTGAAGCAGACGATGCCGCAGGATCTGGTCAAGTTCGGGCTGATTCCAGAATTTGTAGGGCGCGTGCCGGTCATGGTTTCATTAGACTCACTGGATCGTACGGCGCTGAGGCGGATTTTGGTAGAGCCGAAGAATTCTCTAATCAAGCAGTACTGCAAGCTGTTTGAGCTGGACGGCATTGAATTGGAATTTCAGGAGGATGCAATCGATGCTATTGCAGATAAATCGCTGGAGCGCAAGACTGGTGCGAGAGGTCTGCGTGCCATTATGGAAAGTACGCTGATGGATCTGATGTATCGGATTCCATCGGATGATACCATCCGTAAATGTACGATTACAAAGGATACCGTAGATAAGACCGGTGATCCGCTGATTGAATATAAGAGTGCATAACCAGTCATGACTGGTGAATGCATTTTCGCATTTTGGTGCAGGTCGGTACATTTACTTGCAGCAGGAGGAGAACCAGCAAGGGTCTCCTCTTTTTGTCTTTTGTTTTTTGGAATATGTTTTACTGTCATGAAAAATATTAATTTGAATAGAAGGAAAAAATTATGTGTGAGACGATGAAAATAATGCCGGCGGTTCCGCTGCGCGGCATGGTTATTCTTCCGGGCATGATCGTTCATTTTGATGTCAGTAAGCCGCATTCCATTCATGCAGTGGAAGAGGCTATGCGGGGGGATGAACAGATCTTTTTACTTACATTGAAAAATCCAAATGCCGATATGCCGGAACAGGAAGATTTTTATGAAGTCGGCGTAATTGCAAAAGTAAAGCAGCTGATCAAGATGCCGAATAATATTGTCCGGGTGCTGGTGGAGGGCATGGAACGCGCAGGGCTGCAGCAGATTGAAGAAAACGCAGATTATTATATGATGCAGGTGCTCTGCTATGATAAAGAGGCTGTCGGCGAAGTAATTCCACAGGCTATGGATGCTATGCTGATGAGCCTCAAAGAAACGATCCAGAAATACTGCCAGCTCAATATGCGTACCGGACGGGAATTTTTAAAACAAATCGAGGATGTGAAACAGGTAGAGAAGCTGATTGACGTGGCAGCAAACAGTATGCCGCTGTATTATGAATATAAGCAACAGATTCTATCCGCGATCGATATAACAAAACGCTATGAAGTATTTATGGGCATTCTTTTAAATGAGATGGAAGTGATCGCGATAAAAAATGATTTTCAGAAAAAGTTAAAGAATGCAGTCGATAAAAATCAGCGGGAATATATACTGCGCGAGCAGATGCAGCTGATACGGGAAGAGCTGGGGGAGACAAATACAACAGATACAGACGCTGAGAAATTCCGTGCAAAGACGGATAAGCTGAAGGCTTCCAAAGAAGTCAAGGATAAGCTGTATGAAGAAATCAGCCGCTTTGCAAATCTTCCTGTCAGCTCTTCGGAAAGCGCGGTTATTCGCGGATATATTGAGACTCTGCTGGAGCTGCCGTGGAACAAGGCTTCGAAAGATAACAAGGATATAAAAAATGCCGAGCATATTCTGAATGAAGACCATTACGGACTGGAAAAAGTAAAAGAGCGTGTGCTTGAGTTTCTGGCGGTGCGTAATCTGACCAGCAAGGGTGACAGCCCGATCATATGCCTGGTGGGGCCTCCCGGAACCGGGAAGACAAGCATTGCAAAATCCGTAGCGACAGCTCTTGATAAAAAATATGTTCGTATCTGTCTGGGCGGTGTGCGTGATGAAGCTGAAATACGCGGACATAGAAAAACATATGTAGGTGCGATGCCGGGACGTATCGTTATGGGGTTAAAGAGCGCAGGAGTTAAAAATCCGCTGATGCTTTTGGATGAGATTGACAAGCTGGGAAGTGATTTTAAAGGAGATCCTTCTTCGGCGCTGTTAGAAGTACTGGACAGCGAACAGAACAGTCATTTTCGTGACCATTATGTAGAAATACCGATCGATTTGTCAGATGTACTGTTTATTGCGACAGCAAATGATGCATCAGGCATTCCGAGACCTCTCTTAGACCGAATGGAGCTGATTGAAGTATCCAGTTATACAGAAAATGAAAAGCTGCATATCGCGAAAGAGCATCTTTTATCAAAGCAGATCAAGAAAAACGGCTTAAAGAAAACACAGATGTCCATCAGCGACAAAGCGCTTGCAAAGATCATCAGCGGCTACACGAAGGAAGCCGGAGTGCGTAATCTGGAGCGTAAAATTGGCGCAATCTGCAGGAAGGCAGCGAGGGAAATCTATGAAAAAGAAAAAGACAGTGTGCGGATTACGGGCGGTAATCTGGAAAAATATCTGGGAATTGTCCGCTATACGCCAGAGCAGATTAATGAAGAGGACGGTGTAGGCATTGTCAGAGGACTTGCGTGGACAAGTGTAGGCGGCGTGACGCTGGAAGTAGAAGTGAACTGTATGCCGGGCAAGGGTGAGATGAAGCTGACCGGCAAGCTGGGAGATGTCATGAAAGAATCAGCAATGGCAGCGTTAAGCTGTGTCCGTGCGCTGAGCGAGGAATACGAGATTGCGGACAACTATTTTATCAAGCATGATTTCCACATTCATATCCCGGAAGGCGCGACACCAAAGGACGGCCCGTCCGCAGGCATTACAATGGCAGTGGCGATTCTCTCCGCCGTAACAGGGATACCTGTGCGCGCCAATGTCGCCATGACCGGCGAGATCACGCTCCGCGGACGCGTACTGCCGATCGGAGGATTGAAAGAAAAGCTGTTGGCGGCGAAAAACGCAGGCATCAAGACGGTCTGCATACCGAAGAAAAATGAAAAAGACTTGTCAGAGATTGACGATGAAATTACGCGTGGCATGAAAATTGTTCTCGCAGGGCAGATGAAGGAAGTGCTGGAGACGGCGCTGGTGCGTTAGAGCGTGTCTGTCTGATGTGCTACAGAAAGAAGACATTGTTGGAATATTTGGTATATTACTGGGGCCGGTTTTGGCGTTACCTTTCATGCTCTGTTTCATCAGGGCCGGAGAATACGGCTTGTCAGGCTTGGTATTCTTTTGTATGTGGAGAAAAATATTGTTGTGAAGCAGTAAAAGATGTGTTATACTCTTAAAAGAGTAATCGTGTTACAGGGTGTGTTGGCCTCATTCTTAAAAGAATGGGGGTGATGCTATGAAAAAGAGAAAACGTAAGAATCATATATCTCTTATGGAATTGCTGACGTTCGGCATATTCCTTCTGGCATTGCTTACATTTATTTTTACGTTTTGTAGGTAGCCATACATAGCAAAAGCCACCCTTGTACTTTGGTCAGTGTTCGGGTGGCATTGCTATCTTTCACATTGGTCAACCCCTTGTGGGCGGTTGCTCTTTTATCTGTTTATAATATAGCACAGTTTGGATTCGATTGCAAGAGTTGAAATTCCAATATATTAAGGAAAAGGAGATATTCATGATAATAAGAAATGTTGAGCTGGAAATTGTATGCGGGATTACGAGCAGGATTCCAGAAAATGAGCTGCCGGAAATCGCATTTGCCGGAAAATCAAACGTAGGAAAATCATCTCTGATTAATACGATGATGAACCGCAAAGCGCTGGCGCGTACCTCCGCTCAGCCGGGAAAGACGCAGACAATCAATTTTTATAATATTAATAATGCAATGTATCTGGTAGACCTGCCGGGATATGGATTTGCAAAAGCGCCGGAAGCAGAACGGGTAAAATGGGGAAGGATGATCGAAAATTACCTGCACTGTTCCAAACAGCTGAAAGCGGTTTTTTTATTGGTTGATATACGTCATGAACCGTCGGAGAATGATAAGATGATGTATCACTGGATCGTAAGTCAGGGGTATCGTCCGATTATTATTGCAACAAAGCTGGATAAGCTTAAGCGAAGCCAGATCGAAGAAAATATTCTTAAGGTGAAAAAAGGGCTGGAGCTAAACGAAAATGATCTTTTGATACCGTTTTCATCTGTGTCAGGACAGGGGAGAGAAGAGGTATGGCAGCTGATGGATGATTTAATCGGATGGAAAGAACCCGAAAAGCCATCAGAAAAAAAACAATCAGAAAAAAAACCATTAGATGAATCAATACCGTCGGCGAATCCGCAGAAAAAGGCGAGATGGAAGAAAGAAAAAAAGAAAGAAAAAAAGAAAGTAAAAAAGCAGCCGGAGAATAAAAAGAAAAAGAAGAAACACAAAAAACATGCTGAAAATTGGTCAGAGGGAAATCAGGATAACCACTCAGAAAATCCATACGGGAAACAGAAAGAGCCGCGCAGCCATATAGAGAAAAGTCAAAAAAATCAAACAGAACGGTCAGAGGATTTTTCAAAGCGAAAGCAGACAGGATGGTCTGTGGAGCAGTCAAGGCGAAAGCAGACAGGACATTCTGTGGAGCAATCGGGACGAAAGCAGACAGGAGGGTCTGTGGAGCAGTCGGGGCGAAAGCAGACAGGAAGATCTGTGGAGCAGTCGGGACGAAAGCAGACAGGAGGGTCTAGGGAGCAGTCAGAGCGAAAGCAGACAGGAAGATCTGTGGAACAGTCGGGACGAAAGCAGGGAAGCAGGATTTTTGAGAAAAATGGTCATGGGAAGAAACCGATGGGGAGAAGCAGAATGCACTAATTTTCTTCAGAAAGGAAAAGCATGAAAAATAAATATGTATTTGTCGCCGTTATGCTGTCGGTATTGATTCTTGTTGGAGCCGGATTAACAAATCTTTATGTCAGATTTGAGCAGAATGTATTAAAAAAAGATCAAGATAAACAGTATAATTTCTGTATTCTGACTTCTTTTTATCCGATGTATATCGCAGCAAAAAATATTACTGCTGACTGCGACGGTGTCATACTCCAGAATCTGAGCGAACCACAGACAGGCTGTCTGCATGATTATCAGCTGACAACAGAGGATATGGTGAAGCTGTCTTCTGCGGATGTATTTATCGTAAATGGCGGCGGTATAGAGAATTTTTTGACAGATGTGGCTGCACAGTATCCCGATTTGAAAATCATAAATGCATGTGAGCGTATGGAGCTGTTAGACGACAATGCCCATGCATGGATGAGCATACCGGATTATATGGCGCAGGTGCGTACGATTGCAGAAGGATTGTCCGCAGAAGATCCGGTGCACAGGGCGGTATATGAGGAGCATTGTCTGGATTATTTGGACAAGCTTGATACACTGTTACAACAGCAGCAGAAACTCAGCAAGCCTGCAGCAGGGCAGAACATTGTTATCTTTCACGAAGCATTTGATTATATTGCCAAAGATTATGGCTTTACCGTATCAGCCAGTATGGATTTAGACGAGGAGCGCCAGATCAGCGCCGGAGAAGTCGCCTCTTTGCTAGATCAGATCCGCAGATTCGATGTCAGGCTTATTCTAGCCGAAGAACAGTATGGCAGGGAGCTGTGTGAGACAATTCAAAAGGAAGCGGAAGTACGCGTCGTTTATCTGGATCCATGCGTCAGAGGAGATTATAACGCAGAAAGCTATCTGAACGCAATGGGCGAAAATATAATTCAGCTAAAGCAGGCATTATTGGAAACTGATAATAGCTAGAATTGAACCATGTACAACGCTACAGATTTGAAATAAACTGTTGTAATATAAGCAGGCTTTTCATAACCGGACATAGATTCGTCCGCGAAGTCAATAACATTGCACAAAATTAATCAAATGGAAGGGAGGCAGCTATGCGTAAAATAATCCAGCCATGCGGTCTGCACTGCATAAAAATCAAACATTTAGGCGTTGTGATCGGCGGACAGGAGATCCTTTCTGACATCAATCTCCATATCCACTGCGGCACGCTGAACGCTGTCATAGGAAAAAACGGCGCCGGCAAATCTACGCTTATCAAAGCTGTACTTGGTGATCTGCCTCATACCGGAAGCATAGAATTTAAAGATCGCGAAGATGGACGGATGCAGAAACTGAAAATCGGTTATGTCC
This sequence comes from uncultured Eubacterium sp., assembly GCA_947385875.1. Classification (GTDB taxonomy): domain Bacteria; phylum Bacillota; class Clostridia; order Lachnospirales; family Lachnospiraceae; genus Eubacterium_J. Next base: position 14,106 of record CANDMV010000106.1, read on the forward strand.
CGCAGAATATCAATATCGAAAAGCATACTCCAGTCAGCGTATATGATCTGATTGCGAGCTTCCAGTCCCGTTTCCCGGTATTTCTTTCAAAAAGAAAGCGTTTATATGAAGAAATCAAAGCAAGCCTGCGGGTATTTGAGGCAGACGGCCTGATTGACAAGCAGGTATGCAATCTGTCTGGCGGAGAGCTGCAGCGGGTACTGCTGTCGCTTGCTGTTATGGACGAGCCGAATCTGCTGCTGCTGGACGAACCGGTATCCGGCATAGATCAAAATGGAATGGAGCTTTTTTATCAGCTGATCGACCATTTAAAGCGTAATTTTGATCTGGCAGTCATTCTTATCTCGCATGATCTGGATTATGTTGCGAAATATGCGGACTGGGTTGTTTTGTTGGATAAGACTGTATTAAAGCAGGGAAGCGTAAGGGAGGTCTATCGCAGCGGAGAATTTAAGCAGGTTTTTGGCGGGACGGGGGTGTATGCATGATCGGTTTTTTTAGCGAATGGATGCAGTATGGATTTATGAAAAATGCATTCGCGGCAATTCTCATCATTACACCGTTGTTTGGAATTCTGGGCACAATGATTGTTGAGCGGAAGATGGCTTTTTTCTCAGATGCGCTTGGACATTCTGCATGGACAGGGATTGCGATCGGTGTAGTACTCGGACTTTCAGATACCAGCCTTTCCATGCTGCTGTTTGCGGTCATATTCGCGCTGCTGTTAAACAAGCTGAGTAGTACCGGTATCGCTGCAAATGATACGATCATTTCAGTATTTTCCAGCTGCAGCATAGCGGTCGGCCTTGCCGTGCTGTCAAAAGGCGGCAATTTCAGCCAGTACTCCGGCCTTCTGGTCGGCGACGTGCTGAGTATTTCAAGAAAAGAAATCTGGTATCTTATGATTATATTTATCCTGACACTGATCTTCTGGATCTGCTGTTATAACAGGCTTCACGCAGTGAGTATCCATCGTGCGCTTGCAAAAAGCAGGCATATTCCAGTCAGGCTGATGGAAAATCTATTCGCGGTGCTTACGGCACTGATCGTTATGGTATCGATTAAGTGGGTGGGAATGTTGATTATCAATGCACTTTTGATTCTGCCGGCTGCATCGAGCAGGAATATCTCAGAGAATTTGAGGGAATATCACTTTTTTTCTATTGTATTTTCCATGTTTTCTGGAATCTTCGGCCTGATTATTTCATATTTTATAAATGTAGCGACAGGGCCGATGATTGTGATAGTGGCATCTATTATTTATTTTTGCACATATACTTATGGAAAAAAAAGCTCCTCATAGCTCTGATGGAGGCCGCTGAAAAACATCCTGTTTTTTAATATTGAATTTTTGATGCACGCAAAAAATCCACCAGTTTTGAATGGACTGATGGATTTTTTGTGATTCAGGTAAAGATTTCCTTTATTTCAAGGGATTTATTCT
>CANDMV010000107.1 GCA_947385875.1 uncultured Eubacterium sp.
TTTATTTTCGTAGCAAGGTGCATAACTAAAATTTATGTGCGAAGTTTGAGTAAATTATTTTAGAAAGCAGGCTATGGTTCTAAATGAGGGCTTGTACATAGAAAATGGAGCAGTTATTCAGATCAAAGAAAAAGAGACTGTCGTACTAAGCATAATGTAATCAATATGTAGATTGTTTTGTCTACATACTTTATATTGTATACATTATACTTAATGCGACAGCCTCTGGCTTAGATGATAAGAAAAGCCGCTATCCAAATATACTATATTTGTTTTGCTGTACATTTGTATGATTCATAAATTATATAAATAATAGATTTTAAATATTCAATCCTTTCTGCCTCTTTAAAACGCTGCAAAAGAAAGTACACTGAGCAAGCTGATATTTTACGCATCTAAAGATGATTTATTTTCTTCTGTATCGGCCGGCTGCTGCTTTTTTTCATCGCCATTTTGATCGGCGTTCTGTTCAACTAAATGAGAAAGCGGCTGAAAAGTATAGCCCATATCTTCCCATTTTGTTAAAAGCTCATCTAAAATCTCCCCGTTGGTCTTAGAAGTACTGTGCAGCAGGACAATGGCACCGGGATGGATTCTGCCGGTTAGTTTTTCAAACGCTTCTTCATGTGAAGGCTGTTTGTCTTCATACCAGTCCACATAAGCGAGGCTCCAGAAAAATGTATGATAACCGAGTTCTTTTGCCATTTTTAAGTTTACCGTGCTGTATTTTCCCTGTGGAGGCCGGTAATATTTCGTCATTTCCTGCCCGGTAACCTGCTGGAAAAGGGCAACATTATCCTCCATTTCCTTTTGAAAAGATTCCATAGTTGCAATCGAAGACATGTCTGGGTGGTGATATGTATGATTACCTACCGCATGGCCTTCGGCAATTATTTGTTTGGCCAATTCCGGGCTGGTTTCCAAAAAGTGCCCAACTACAAAAAAGGTTCCTTTTGCATTGTGCTTTTTCAATGCCTTTAATATTTTCTGTGTGTTGCCATTTTCATAACCGCAGTCAAAAGTTAAATAGATCACTTTTTCCTGACCATTCCCCAAATAATGGGCATCATATTGTCCAAGTTCATCTGCCGAGGCATTACCAGTGGGCTGTTTCTCAGAGCCGTTTTCAGCAAAACCGAGTCCCCAGTTTTCAGCCTGCGGCAGAATGGAATAAGTACTCTGCCATTGATGAATTCCAGATGCTGTCACACGTCCGGCAATAAATGCTGCGGCAAGTGCAGGTATAATGAAAAGCGATTTTAATTTTTTTAGTTTCATTGGCATTCCGCATGATTTTATTATTCTTATTCTATACGTATGCAGCTGATGACATATTATGATTAAGCAAACCTATGAATATAAATTTTAGTGATATATTTTTTTCTTCTGCTGGTGCGATACACACCAGATATATAAATTTTGTGGAAGAATACGTCCAAGCATTACAGCTGATTTGATGCAGAACGTTGGGATAATTACTGTCTTTCGCTTTTTCATCTGACGCATTGTATAACCAGCACAGTATCCTGCCGGAATTCCTTTTAAAGCAAATTTAACATTGGCAATACGGTTAAATTCTGTATCCACTGGTCCAGGGCATAGGCATCCAACGTATACCCGGCTGCCTTTTTCCTGCAGCTCCGCCGCAACAGCTCTCGTAAGGCTGGTGACATAAGCTTTTGTTGCATAATAGACGGACATATACGGCCCTGCTGGAAGCAGCCCTGCACTGGATGAAACATTTAAAATATATCCATAATTTAGTTTCTGCATTTTTTTCAGCATATATTTTGTGAAGAAATGTACTGCCTGAATATTGACCGCCAGCATCTGCATCTCTTTATTCAGATCGCCCTCGATAAATAAACCACAGTCTCCGAATCCGGCATTATTAATAAACACTTCTACATTTTTATCTGAAATCATGTCATAAACTCTGCTGCATTCTTGTAAATTACTCAGGTCTGCTGAGATGATTTCACATTCTGTCTTTAATTGCCGGGACAGCTTTTCAAGCCGGTCTTTTCTGCGGGCGACTAAGATTAGGGTATATCCTTGTTTTGCCAGACGTTTTGCGAATTCGACGCCTATTCCAGAACTGGCTCCTGTTATCACTGCATATTTTTTCATAGTCTCTCCTTTTTATTTGAGGCATTCTAAATCAGATGCCTAGAGCGTGTTTGAAAAATGCTTTCTGCGAGATGTGCTTCACACTTTGTGGAGAATTTATCCCAAATTTATGAGTCGTAGCGGGCTACGTTGATTAAATTTGGGATGAATTATCCGCAAAGTGGGGAGTGCAGATCGCAGGAATGATTTTTCAAACACGCTCTAGGGCGTGTTAGAAAAATCAAAATTATACGATTTTCATTTGTAGTCGTCAGTCAACGATGCACCCGGCATCGCCTCCCTCCTCCGCTTTGCACGGACGATTATATCATGCACTGTATTCACCGTTATTTTCGCAACGCTGTACTAATGCTCCATCCGGACAGAAATTAGAGTTAATCACAGCCTGATTCGAACCATTGCTGCGTCAAGATTTCTAGCCGATGGGGCTACATCGCCGTCGAAATTTTGCCATGCACTGACGCGAATCAGACTGCACCAAACTCTAATTTCTGTCCGGATGGAGCACTATTCTTCTTTAATTATGCTCGATTCTGCAAAATTCTTTTATATCTTTTACAATTTCTTCTATGCACCAGATCAAGCCGTCAAATGCACCAGCTTCATAAAAGCTGCCCAAAATCATACCGATTGGAATGGCGATAATCATACCGATCACACCCTTGAGTTTATACCCAATGTACATAAAGAATAGTGTCTTAAAAGCGTCCAGGCCGATAGATTCTCCGACCAGCTTTGGCTGAATCAGCTGATGCATGATTTGGGATACTGCATATAATATGAGCATTCCGACAGCAGTCGTAATATTTCCTGAAAAAATTTTAATTACTGCCCATGGAAGCAGAACTGTACCGGTGCCAAATACTGGCAGCATGTCTAAAAATGCGATTCCAAAACCGATCAGCCATGCAAAATTTACCCGGATAATCATCAGCCCAATAGTAATTACGATATAAATAACAAACATAATCTTAAATTGTGCCTTAAAATATCCTACAACTGCGTGCAGCATATGACCATATATGAGCATGCTTTTCTCTTGAACAGAAATTGGAATGTGCTGTCTAAGCGCTTTTATCAGTCTGTCTCTGTCTGCGATAAAAAAGTAAGTTGCCAGAAGGCCCATTATTACACTGACTAATATATCTGGTATGCTTGTGGCAATGCCGCCGATTGCAGAAACGGTAGGCCCTTTATAATCGCTGACCAGACTGCCGAGCAGCTCCTGCAGCATTACTCCGATTTCACCGACATCAACTTTGGAAAGTGCAGGAATTTTGTGCAGAAGGGACTGCAGCTGGTTTAATGCTGTATTCAGTTCAATACCGGCATTTTCATACATTGTCGGCAGATATTCCATAAAACTGCGAATACCTACGACCAAAAGCATTCCCGTGCCGTAACATGCCAATACTAATGCTGCGATGACTAAGACAATCGTTAAAAAGGTTCCATATTTTCTTTTTATGCTGAGTTTTTTTTCTAAAAATCTGACTAACGGATTTGCAATTAGTGACAAAATAAATCCGATTACAAACGGCATGAAAAAAACGATGAATTTTGGCACTATAAAAATTATGCAGAATACAATCAGTGCAAAAACAACTAGGTTACATAATATTTTTAGATATTTTACGGACTGCTTCATATCCAGATTCCTTTCCTTTGTATTCAGTTTTCTTATTCAGAACATATCTTTTTATTATCCGTGTCAGTTTTCTCTATTATAATAAAAATAATCCGTCAGCACAACAATAAAAAATGGTATAGATCAGCTTAAAATACTATATTTAGAAATATTTTAGAAAACTAAATTTTTCTTTTCGGAAAATTTCTTTACTAAATTTGGTATGTAATAATCTGTTTACAAAGGAAATATATTTTTTATAATTCAAAACTGCTGTATTATTCAAAAGAAGGATATATTTATAGCATATATGTTAGATAATGTATGATATTTATTTGTAAAATGTTATGCACAGCACAAAGGAGGACCATACTATGGTGACATCGCCAATAAGGACAAAAGAAGAGATCGAAAAAATGAAGGAATATTATTTAACAAAAAATAATTACCGTGATTATGCGCTGTTTGTAATAGGTATCAATACGGCGCTCCGCATCAGCGACCTGCTGCATTTAAAATGGCAGGATGTATATGATACGCAGTCGCGCAGATACAAAAGCCACATAGATGTATATGAGCAGAAAACAAAAAAACATGCAGTGATCGCTTTAAATACCAGCTGTATTGGAGCATTTAAGCTGCTCAAAAAAAAGAAGCCGTTTAAAAGCGATGATGAATACATATTCTGCAGCGAAAAAAACCGCCATGAGCCTATTTCACGTAACCGTGCATATCATATTATAAAAGATGCGGCACAGGAAAATCATATTGAAGGTAATATCAGCTGTCATTCACTGCGCAAAACATTTGGGTATCACGCATGGAAGATGGGAACTCCGACTGCACTTATTATGAATATTTATAATCATTCTAGTATAGAGATTACGAAAAGGTATCTATCTATTTATCAAGATGACAAGGATGATCTATTCAATTCTATGAATTTATAAAGAAAAAATGTGCATAGAAATTTAAAAATAATATAAAAAATTTGATAATTGTAAATAAAATAGCTGCTATAAAAGAATAAAATGGTATAAAATAAAGTGCATAACATTTTAGAGCTAAACACAATTTGATAATCAAAAGCCTTTGGAAATTATATAATGAATTACCAAAGGCTCTTATTTTAAAAACAGAAAAAAGATAAATGGATTTTTAATTATAACAGCACCTATTTATGACATTGTCATGATAATTTTTCTGGCAGTACTTTCGTCAATGGGAATCGCAAAGACTCCGTTTTCATATTCAACAATATCACCAATTCCTTTTTGAACGACAAAACGCAGTTTTCCATTTTTCACTTTTTTATCTGTATACAGTTTTTGGACCAGAACATTTCTGTCGATATATGATGGAATAGAGGTCGGCAGATCTGCTTTTTGTAACAGATCGATAACCATGTCACGTTCCTGTTTAGTCATAAATCCTAGCTCGTGAGCCAGATTCACTTCAGCGGCCATTCCAATCGCAAGTGCTTCGCCGTGCAGTAGGCGGTAATCACTCACTGTTTCTATCGCGCGTCCTACCGTATGTCCTAAATTTAAGATCTCACGAAGTCCGCTTTCACGCTCATCTTTCATAACAACAGAATATTTTATGCGGCAGTTTTCTTCCGCAATATGTTCACAAACTGCCTTGTCAAATGTCTTTAGATCCGCGATATGTACATTCAGGTAATCAAAAAAATCTCGATTTGCAAGGCAGGCATGTTTGATTGTCTCTGCAAGGCCACTCGCAATCTGCCTTGGCGGAAGAGTTTTCCATGCGGCAATATCCAGATATACCTTTTTCGGCTGATGAAATAACCCGATTAAATTCGTAGCAAGCGGGGTATCTACAGCTGTTTTGCCGCCTACTGATGCATCTGCCGCAGCCAGCAGTGTTGTCGCATAGTTAATAAACGGAACACCCCGGCCATAAGTACCGGCAACAAAGCCGGCAAGGTCAGTTACGACTCCGCCGCCGACAGCAAGTATACAGCAGTCTCTGCGATATCCTTTTTCAAGCATGGCATCCTCAATTTCTTCCTTTGTCCTGCGCGTTTTGCTTTTTTCACCTGCTTCAAATACGAACAGATCTGCCTGCATTCCTGATTGAATCAGCAGCTGCATGATTCGTTCAGCATATAGATCTTTTACAATGCTGTCTGTGATAATGGCAAATTTTTGAATATTGCCTGCAATGCCGAATTTAATGTCGTTGATTAGTTTTGTTTCAAGTCCATAACCTATTTCAATATCATAACTATCATCTACTATTTTTTTTAGTTCTACACGAAATGTGCTCAATGCTGCACCTCCTTATACAATTTAAAAGTATATATAATAATTTTTTATCTTGGCAGAGTATCTTTCGATCAGATATGGCAGGCAGCCGAAAAAAATATATTCTAATTTTTACAGAAAGTCAATATTATTTTAAGATTTAATATCAATATACAAATTTCAGCTTATTGCTGGCGCTAAAATAGCAGCAGTTAGATCATCTAGCACGGTAAATGAAAACATAGGCAGTGCTGTCAGTTCAAATGTCATCGTGCCAGTATTCGATGACATTTGAACTTCAGCGCTGCCTATATCGCAATCTACTGTTCTGTTACCCGCAGGGCATGATATTATCTGTCAGCGATGCTGTTGCATTGCCTCCCTCCTACGCCTTGGAGGGTGACGATATTTTTTTAAGTATAGCGATCACTTATTAAATTATTTAAGAGCTTTTTCTAATTCGTCTACTACAATCTGTAATGCTTTAATTCTAGCATATTTCTTATCTACAGATTCCAAAATATACCACGGTGCATATACAGTGCTGGTTTTTTGAATCATTTCATTTACAGCTTCTTCATATTGATCCCATTTTTCACGGTTACGCCAGTCTTCATCTGTGATTTTCCACTGTTTTTCCGGGGTGTTCTGCCTGTCGGTAAAGCGTTTCAGCTGTGTGTCTTTGTCAATCTGCACCCAGAATTTAATAATAATCGCTCCCCATTCATGCAGTTCCTTTTCAAATTCGTTCATTTCATTATAAGCACGCCTCCAGTCATTTTCACTGCAGAAGCCTTCCAGACGTTCTACCATAACTCGGCCATACCATGTACGGTCAAAGATCGCAATATGACCTGTCTTTGGAATGCGATTCCAAAAACGCCATAAATAATGTCTTGCTTTTTCATGCGGTTCAGGACTTGCAATAGGATGCACTTCATAGCCTCTTGGGTCTAGGGCCTCTGTCAGCCGCTTAATATTTCCGCCTTTTCCAGCGGCATCCCAGCCTTCATAAGCAATAATTACAGGCATTTTTTTTCGGTACAGACGATTGTGCAGTTCTCCGAGACGCTGCTGAAGCTGTTTCAACTGCGGCTTATACAATTCTTCATCAATAAAAGCGGTATCCAGCGGAATTTCAGAAAGCTTTGGCATTGGCACAAGTGGAAACACATTCTGCAGCAGAGGTACGGAAAGCGAATGGTTGTCGAGAGCAATTTCAATCCCTTGTGTCAGCGTTTCTAATATTTGGAGCTCCGTCCATTTTCGAGATTTCGCATCAATAATGTACCAAGGAGCAGACGGCATATTTGTATCTTCTAAGTAGCTGTTATATATATCCATGCATTTTTCATAATGAGCATTCTGCCACTGATCTTTTTTGCTGACACGCCATTTTGTATCTTTATTTTTCAACAGTACGTCAATACGCTTTTTCTGCTCCTTCCTGGAAATATGCAGGAAAAATTTCATAACTAAATAACCATTGTCAGTGAGCTGCCGTTCGAATCTCTTGATACTGTCAATTTGATTTTTATAATCCTCTTCATCCAGATTCTGATGCAGTTTAGCCTCTACTACTTCATCCATCCAGCCGGAATCTAGAAATTGAAAATTACCTGCTTCCGGGATTTTTATAAAATGACGATATAAAAATGGTTTTCTGCGTTCTTCGGCAGTTGGTTCTTCCATAGACGCTACTTTAAAAAAACGCGGATCGAGACCTTTTATAATTTTTCCAATGCAAGATCCTTTACCAGAAGTCCCCCACCCTTCCACTAAAACTAGTACGGGAAGCTTCATTTCTTTTACAAGCATCTGCTGTTTTACCAGCTTATCCCGGACTGTACTCAATCTTGCTGCTAACGCTTCATCAGAGGGTTTTTCAGCTCCATTCCATTGTTTTAACATATTCATTCTCCTCTCATTTAATAAACTGCAGTTTATTTCGATTTACATTCCTGCCTGCTCGACTTTTGTAACTATTTAAATAAGTTAAAAATATTTATACACACATCTTCATGTTTTTATATAATTAAATGTAACAAAAAAAGTTTACTTCGTCAATGCATGATTATGCATTTTGTAGAAATGAAGGTTACCGTTCAGCCCGGAACTTTGCATTAACTGCAAAATACGTAAGAATGCGTAAATTATGCTAAGAGGGAATCCATATTTCGGTCCGTTCTGATCAAGCGCCGCTAGCGCCTAGAACCAAAGGCGAATTTTCAATGAGCCGAATCCTGTTCCAGTAAGGCCGAAGGCTGAACTGTAACAAATGAAGTTGCAGATCGATATTTGAAAGTCGTCCCATCGCGAATCAATTTAGAACTAGGGATACCTATAGGGCACGATGTCCATATGCATTCACAGCTTTCATTTTTGACGGTATGCAGATTGCGCATGCAGGTTTACTCTTACACCGATACCATGCATCCGGCTTCATACGGAGGTTTGTTTTTGTATGACTCTATTTTTCAAATTCCAAAGAAAAAGCAGCATACTTATTTTAAATACGCTGCTCTTTCATATTAAAACCACTTATTGCTTAGACGGTTAATAATATTATCCATTTCCGCTTTGCTTTTAGCATCCCGGCACTCCATAATAATCTTTTCCTTTTCTGCTTCTGTCAGCCTACTGTATGCATTCATCGCATCTTCATGCATTGCGATTCCCATTGCAAATCCAATCGGCATATAACTGTTATCCATCCTGCGAATTCTCCCTTCTGCCAGCCATTTGCTGTAGCAGTGTCAGTATTTGTAGGATGAATGGATTTCATACTTCCACTTTTATTATGTATTTACTTTTCCCGGAAATATACTATGAAAATCCCATCGTGAAGTAATTCAGATCTATCCATATGCACTCACGGCTTTCATTTTAGTGGTGCATTCATAGCGCATTTAAGCTTATTTATAAGTGAATCACTCTGGACCGTATTTCTTTCGTCTTGCCTACATTCCAGAAATTTTCCCCTAAATAACCGCAGGTTCGCCTTACTACATTCATTTTTGAATGATCCTTATTTCCACACTGCGGACATTCCCATTCAAAATCATCATTAATCAAAATCTCACCGTCAAAGCCGCAGCATTGGCAGTAATCTGATTTTGTATTAAATTCTGCATATTGTATATTATCATAGATAAACTGAATCACAGCTTCTAATGCCTCTATATTATTGCGCATATTAGGAATCTCTACCAGAGAAATTGCGCCTCCAGAAGACAAATTCTGAAAGCCGCTTTCAAACTTCAGTTTATCAAAAGCATTCATCGGTTCACGCACATCTACATGATAAGAATTGGTATAATAACCCTTATCTGTAACATCCTTTATACTGCCAAATCGAGCCTGATCAATCCGCGCAAAACGGTAGCAGAGACTTTCAGCAGGCGTACCGTATAATGCAAACCCTATATTTGTTTCTGCTTTCCAACGGTCAACTGCTGCACGCAGCCGACGCATTAATTGATATGCAAATTCTGTACCTTCCGGTTTCGTATGGCTGCAGCGGCGCATTAATACCGTTGTTTCGTAAACGCCTATATAGCCGAGTGACAGCGTAGAATAGCCGCCTGTTAACAGCTTATCAATCGTTTCACCCTTTTCCAGCCTGGCGATTGCCCCATGCTGCCAATGAAGCGGGCTGGTATCTGACTTAACCCCCAGTAAAGCACGGTGCCTGCACATAAGTGCTTCGAAGCACAGCTGCAGTCTCTGGGCTAAAAGCTCCCAGAATGCTTCCTCATTTCCATCTGCCGTCAATGCAATCTGCGGCAGATTCAGGCTCACAACTCCCTGATTAAATCTTCCTTCGAACTTATAATTGCCATCTTCATCTTTCCAGGGAGATAGAAAGCTTCGGCATCCCATACAGCTGAATACATTTCCTTCATAGTTTTCACGCATTTTTTTTGCTGAAATATAATCTGGATACATTCGTTTTGCTGAACATTTTGCAGCCAGCTTTGTCAGATAGTCATATTTGCCGTCTTTTAAGCAGTTATTTTCGTCAAGCACATAGATCAGCTTTGGAAACGCCGGCGTGACATATACACCTTTTTCATTTTTTATTCCCTGATAACGCTGTCTGAATATTTCTTCGATAATAAGCGCATTTTCCTCTCTATACGGGTCATCTTCATCCAGATGCAGAAACAAAGTAACAAACGGAGACTGGCCGTTTGTAGTCATCAGGGTATTAATCTGATACTGCATAGTCTGTACGCCGGCCTGCAATTCCTCTTTTGTCCACATTGTGACAATTTGTTCAATTTGTTTTTCGTTAAATCCATCTCCCAGCTCTTTCATCGCTTTGCGGCGGAATTTTTCACGGCTGTACCGCAGGTATTTTCCCAGATGAATCATATCTACAGACTGGCCGCCGTACTGATTTGATGCTACGGAAGCTATAATCTGTGTGGTAACTGTGCAAGCGACACGGAAACTTTTTGGCGTTTCAATCAATTTACCGTTAATCACCGTACCGTGATCAAGCATATCGCCGATGTTAATCAGACAGCAGTTAAAAATAGGCTGCAGAAAATAATCGGCATCGTGAAAATGAATGGCGCCGCTTTCATGTGCTTCTACAATTTTTTCCGGCAGCAGCACACGTTTTGTTAAATCTCTGGATACTTCACCAGCAATATAATCTCTCTGTGTTGATGCCAGAAGTGTATTTTTATTTGAGTTCTCTTCTGCAAGTTCTTTATTATCATTGCGTATTAATGATAAAATGGACTCATCTGTAGTATTTGCTTTGCGCACTAATGCATGTTTATAGCGGTATATAATGTATTTTTTAGCAAGCTCGTATTTTTGTTCCTGTACGAGGCTGTGTTCGATTAGATCCTGAATTTCTTCCACCTGCATCCGGCTCCGGTCTGATTTTGAAATGAAACGTTCAATGTCCAGAATTTTTTGAGTAGTGATCTGCTCATGCGGACTTACTTCGTCATTGGCCTTTTTCATTGCCATGACAATTTTTGCTCCGTCATAATTTACGATTCTTCCATCACGTTTGATAACTTTCACTTTTTATCCCTCCGGTTCTGTGATCTAACAATAGTTCAAGGCGTAATGTTATTATAACCGTTTCTGTTCTAAAAGGAAAGCCTTATTTAAAATCTATTTTGCTCTCGCGTTACGTTACTATTCACGGCCTAGAGCGTGTTTGAAAAATCATTCCCGTGATCTGTACTCTCCACTTGGTGGCATATTCCCCCCCCCCTTGGCACAATTCACACGTTCTTACATACTTTGCAGCTAATACAGAATATAGGGCTGAACGATTACATTTTCGCTTTATAAAGCAAATTCATCTTTTCTTCATACAATTCAGGAGTCATATCCATATAATGGTTATGCGGATTTTCAAAACGCTGTTCTTCTTCCCAGATCTCATCACTTAGCTGTTTTTTTACATAGGCTGCGATTTCATCAATAGAAGGCTGCTGATATACAAGCTGTCCCTTTATAAATATAGGAATCTGCAGCTTTTTTGCCGTACAATTTTCGAAAAAACGATTTTTCCAGGGCTTAATCGGATCTACGTAGCGCAGCGGATTATTAAAATTCAATTCCTGATCCGCCTTTGCCAAAAGGTCTGCAATGGCATGTCCTTCGTGGTCGTATATTCTATAAACATTTTTTAAACCTGGATTTGTAATTTTTTCTGTATTTTCCGATATTTTTATTCTAGGCATAAAAATACCGTTTTCTTCTACTGCTACAATTTTATATACTGCTCCAAATACCGGCTCTGATTTAGACGTAATCAGGCGTTCGCCAACGCCAAAACTGTCAATGCATCCGCCCTGATCTAATATGGAAGTAATTGTATACTCATCTAAGCTGTTGGATACGATGATCTTACAGTCTGGCAGACCGGCTTGATCCAGTTCTTTTCTTGCCTTTTTTGATAAATAGGCAAGGTCTCCGCTGTCCAGGCGTATTCCTTTTAAACGCTTTCCAAGCGGCTCCAGCACTTCTTTTGCTGTGCGAATCGCATTTGGAACACCGCTTTCTAACACATCATAGGTATCAACCAGCAGTACCGCCGCATCTGGATAAGTCTCAGCATATTTTTTAAATGCTGTAAATTCATCTTTAAAATACATAACCCAGCTGTGTGCCATAGTTCCACTGACTGGTATATGAAACATCTTTCCAGCCAGTACAGTAGCTGTACCTGACGCGCCGCCAATATACGCAGCTCTTGCACCATATACCGCAGCATCCATATTATGTGCGCGCCTAGCACCGAAATCAGATACTGCACGTCCCTTTGCCGCTTTTACAATCCGTCTGGTTTTTGTTGCTATTAAAGACTGATGATTAATTTCCAGTAAAATTGCTGTTTCAATCAGCTGTGCATCTATTAAAGGAGCTATTACCGTAACGATAGGTTCATTTGGATACATGACAGTTCCTTCAGGAAATGCGTAAATATCCCCTTTAAATCGAAAATCTTTTAAATAGTTTAAAAAATCCTCAGAAAACAGCTTCTGCTCGTGTAAATAAGCAAGATCCTCCTCATCAAAATGCAGATTTCTTACATATTCGATAATCTGCTCCAGCCCTGCGAAAATTGAAAACCCAGCCGCATCTGGATTTCTGCGGTAAAACACATCAAACGCTACCCTTACATTCTGTCCCTGCTCTACAAAATAACCGTTGCTCATTGTCATCTCATAAAAATCCATGACCATCGATAAGTTTCTTTCACTATGCTGCATGCGCATTATTTATCCTCCATAATCCTACAGAGCATCACTCTCTATATTTGCTACATTTTAGCCCTTTCGCGGTATTTTTGCAAGCGTTTTCCAACACCTTTTCAAATTCGCTGAAACGATATTTTGAAATTAATACAGAATCTGTATTTTTCATACGTATCTCTCTTTTGCTATAATTTTCAACATACGCCAAATTTATGAGATAAGCCCTGTGGCTGCGAAAAAAATATGGCACAAGCTGTTCTTCAAGCCTGCTGATTTTAGCATAATACTCAATAACTTCATCTGTTAAATGCAGCAGCGCCTTCCGCCCGATGCTTTCTATATAAATGACATCCTGTGCTTTTACATAACGGATTTTATTTCCTTGTTTTACTATAATCACAGTTTTATCTTCCATGCTGACTTATACCGATCCCCCTTATTCTCAATGATTGCTTTTATACTCGCAGACGACATGATTTGCCAATGCAATTGCCAAACTTTTTTTCGCGGATAAAAATTGCTCATGCTGCAAAATCCAGCTCAATATAAAATTTCAAATATATGAAATAATAAAAAGCGCTTTCCCCAAGAACCCAATCCATTGGTCATAAGCGCTTTCCTTAGCCGATCTATTTGTTTATGTTTGTTATGATATATATTTTATCGGCATGATCTTCATTTATATTATGCATAATTTAAAAAATTAAGAAAACGAAAGTGATAAGCAGCCAGTCTGCTGTTTAAGAAGTAAACTCAGCAGCAATCATATCTATGCGTTCTGGATGTTTTTTCTGCCAGTTTCGAAAATCCATTCCGCTTTCTTGCACGTCTCTGCCCAGCTTAACTAAAAATTCAGGCACTTCTTTTTCCAAGATGATTCCAGCCTCATGTCCCATAGCTTCCTGCCCCTGCCGTTCGCATCCATTTACATACATTACATACCCCGGCTGCGGCTTGCCGTCTACTCTTTTTACACCGCCGCGAAAACCAATTACACCAGTCTGATGTGTTCCACAGGAAGACGGGCATCCGGATATATGAATCTGGGGCAGCGCATCATATGATAAGCCGGCTTTACGAACGGCTTCTATACATGCAGCCAATAATGCCTGTGAATCCCGTAAGCCGACCTGACATGTGGAAGCTCCAATACAGCTGACAGATGTTTCAAATATACTGGCTGCACTGTCTGCTGTCATTTCTAATATTTTCTCAGCCTCTCTTCCTGTCAGATTTATAATATATGCTGTCTCATCTGGAGCAAGCCGCATTTCTACTGCTTCCATACCTTGTATTACTTCATTCAATGCACAGAAGACCTCGACATCAGGTATTCCTCCAAGCGGATGCCACATAACCGTATAAAGTCCTGCCTGCTTCTGCTCGATGATACGCCAGTCCTGAATGTCTGTCCCATCACCTTGCTTATCTGCTGACTGCATGGATACTGAAATACGCAGATCCTCATCTGCCTGGAGCACCTGCTGCAGCTTTTCCTGATAAGCAGCTTTATAAGCTTCTGGACCTCCTAATGCCTCCTGCATATAACGGGTACGGCCCTTGACACGGCTCTCATAATTGCCATATGAAAGAAAAGTCAGCCACATGGCTTTTATATAATACATAATCATTTCTGGCTCAATACTTTCAGCAGCCAAAACACCAAGACACGGATTCGGGCCCAGTCCTCCGGCGCTGTATACATCGAATTTTCCCTCTGCAGTGGCTGTAAAGCCTAGATCACGGTAAGTAGCATGAGTTATATTTTTAGGTGAATTTGAAAATCCAATTTTAAGTTTTCTGGGCATTTTCGGAGCAGTAATAAACTGCATAATATAATCACCTGCTGCCTGCGCATATGGCATGACATCAAAATATTCATCTTTTTCTACTCCGGACAGGGGTGAACACATAACGCTGCGCGGATAATCCCCTCCTGAACCGATCGTCACAATCCCTGCACCTAATGCTTCTCTCATAATATCAGCTGCTGCCTCTGGCTCTAAATCATGCAGCTGAATTGTCTGGCATGTCGTGAAATGTATGCGCTTTATCTGATACTTTTTGATGGTACAGGCTGTAAAATCCATTTTCTCTTTCGTTACACGCCCTGCAGTCATACGCAGTCGAAGCATATTTGACCTGCCTCCCCGCTGAGCATAGCTGCCATATAAGCCTGAACAGCTTTTATAATCTCCCTGACTTAATTCTCCATTATAAAATTTCTCTGTCTTTTCCCTGAATCCATCAAAATACGGCTCCCATAATTGTGTATCCATAGATAATCACCTCTCAATATTTATAGACTGTGGCTGAATTGTAACAATGCATCTTAGGACTATTATGATCTTAACAGACAAATTTATACATAAATATTATTGGCGTAATGGATAGAACTAATGTACGAAAACAGTGAGATTTTAATTTAAGATTAAGTATTCCTTTATATCAAGACTTGTATAAACGTGATTATTTTAAATGTCGGTGTATCAGTAAATGCTTTCCGTAAGATGTACCCACAGGACATGATATGCTTCCTAGAGCGTGTTTGAAAAATGCTTTCTGTGAGATGTACCCACAGGGCATGATAT
>CANDMV010000108.1 GCA_947385875.1 uncultured Eubacterium sp.
TTTCATGTCTTGTTTGTGCCTTGAGCGAAGCGAAAGGAATGATAAAAACTATGAAGAAGGATGACTGGAAGAGAATCTTTTATCAGTCTCTGACAGGTTTCATGTCACTGGCGCTTGCTATTCTGCTGTATTTTGCAATACAAAAATTCGGACAGATCAGCCAGACTTTTCACTGGATAATGGGAATATTAAAACCATTTATTTTTGGAGGGGTTTTAGCATATTTATTGAAGACTCCGTGTAATTTTCTGGAGACGAAAATCGAAGCAGTGCTGCCAAAGAAGCAGAAAAAGATGGCGCGCGGACTGACAGTGCTGCTGGTTATCATTCTGACATTTTTAATTATCTATCTGCTGCTCAGCATGGTAATTCCTGAGCTGGTAAGCAGTATTATGATTTTGATTAATGCAGTGCCGCAGAAAATTGACCAGTTTGCAGTATGGCTTACCGAGATGCTGGAAGGAAATGAAGTAGCACAGAGCTATGTGAATACCGGGATTGACAGCATAGAGACAAAGCTTCAGGACTGGGCGGCGAAAGATCTGCTGCCTACCATGCAGGGCATGATGGGAGGATTCGCCAGTACGGTCGGGTCTGTGGTGAGCGTGATCGGAAATATAATTATCGGGGTTATTATCTGCATCTATGTCCTGCTTGACAGAACAAAGCTCGCAAAGCAGGGAAAAGCTGTATTATACGCAGTATTTAAGAGTAAGTGGGCAGACAAGATTTTGCAAGAGGTTACATTTATAGATAAGACATTTGTAGGATTTTTTGGCGGAAAAATACTGGACAGCGCGATTGTAGGTGTCCTCTGCTATATATTCTGCCTGATTATGACCTTCGCTATGGATTTCCCGAATGCAATGCTGATTAGCGTGATTGTGGGAATTACGAATGTCATACCTTATTTTGGCCCATATATCGGCGCGGTTCCATCTGCGCTGCTGGTGCTGATTTCCAGCCCGGTAAATTGTGCTGTTTTTGTCGTGTTTATCATAATTCTGCAGCAGTTTGACGGAAATATTCTGGGGCCGAAGCTGCTTGCAGACAGTGTGGGGCTGACCGGCTTCTGGGTGCTGTTTTCGATTACGCTGTTTCAGGGATTTTTTGGATTTGCGGGGATATTGGTCGGAGTGCCGGTATTTGCGGTTATTTATGATTTGATTAAGCGAATGGTCGTAAAAGGGCTCAAGAAGCATGACAAAATGGAGCTTATGGACGACAGTGACTGGTAGGCAATAAATTCAGAAAATCAATCTAGTGTACTGTCTGCTTGATATTTAGCAAAATTACTTGTCTATTTTCCCGATAGCACACATCAAAAATCCTTAACGTAGGCATCACTACGCCGCGGATTTTTGATATGCGCTCTCGGAAAAATATCCTGCGTACTTATACTAAATATCAAGCAGACAGTACACTAGAATGGATGCAGCTGCCGTGATATCGTGTCTGGAAATCTCATAGACATGAGCGGTCTGGTGTTTGCAGCTGCAAAAAATATATTAACCTTTAAAATACAGAAGCAGGTCTGTTACCTTTATGTAGTACAGATATGCTTCTGCTTTTATATTACCTGAATGCGAATATGTGTTCATCAGTAGTTTCTATGATGCAGTAAAGATAAAGAATGTATGCCAGAATGCTATTTATAGCATTTAAAATAAATTTATGTCGTATATAATCATAGAAAAATAAAAGAATTCTTACAACGAGAGAATTTTTTCAATAAATATATAATATTGTGAAATAAGAGAAATTTTACAGTGAGAGAATTTTTTCAATAAACATATAATATTGTGAAATGAGAGATTTTTTCAACAAACATTTATTTAAAAATTAGATAAAAATATCTATGAGATTTAAATGTAAAGTCGATTCGATTAAAATATTTGTCGTTTTACCTTATTTTTTGCAGATTATATCACGCATTTTATTTATAAGCGGTATTTTACTGTTAAAGTAAGGTAGCCAAAAGTCTCAGATTCTGTTAGAATAGAGAACAAGAACATCAGGCCGCTGATGTACAAAAGAACGGTGTGTCATTGTACGAAAGCAGCATGGAAAGGAAGGTTTCAAAATGGGTAAACAGAAGTCGGCAGCAAAGTCTGCACTAGTTATTTTTGTCATCGTTTTTTGTTTTTTGCTGATCGCACTCCTGGTCTGTTATTTTTGTACAGCATCTTATTATGCAAAGCATTTTTTCCCAGGCACGGTATTAAATGGTGTTGCAGTAGATAAGATGACCGTAGAGGAAGCAGAGGATAAAGTAGCACAGGAAGTCGCAGATTATATTTTTACGATTACGACCCGTGATGGGGAGCGTTATCAGATTATCGGCCCGGATATAGATTATGAATATGTGCCAGGCACGGAAATCAGCGATATATTGGAAGGACAGGAGAATTATAAGTGGCTTTCGAATCGAAAAGGGGCAAAGGAATTTGATCTGGAAGTATCGGCTGCTTATAATGAACAGAAATTAGACCAGAAGATATCTGAGTTGGATTGCTTTCAGCCGGATTATATTGTAAAGCCTCAGAATGCGTATCTGCGAGAGACGGAGAACGGGTATGAACTGGTAGAAGCAGAAGCTGGCAATCAGCTGAAGCTGGCAAAAGTTCAGAAGCTGGCACGTGAAGCGGTTGACATGGGAGAAGGAGAGCTTCAGCTGACGGATAAGGTCTATAAGGAGCCGAAGGTCAAGTCGGATGATTTTCATCTGACAGAGGCTCTTGCAAATATTAATTCCTATCTGCACACTACGATTAAATATGACGTGGGAGAAAATGGGGAAGTATTAGATGGAAGCAGGATCAAAGAGTGGATTACGGTGAATGATGATTATTCGGTTACCTTTGATGAATCGAAAGTGACTAGTTATATCCAGTATCTGGCAAGTAAATATAATACTTACGGAGATGTCCGCGAGTTTAAGACGACTCTGGGGGATAAGGTAAAGATTGGCGGCGGCGACTACGGCTGGGTAATTGACAAGGAGAAGGAAAAGGCTCAGCTTTTGTCAGAGATCCAGTCAGGAGAGACCATTGAGCGTGAGCCTGTCTTCAACCAGACGGCGGTTGTAAAAAGTGAAACATATGATATCGGCAATACTTATATAGAAATAGACTATACAAATCAACATATGTATTATTATGAAAAGGGGAAGCTGAAGCTAGATTCTGATGTTGTGACTGGTAATATCAGCAGGCATAATGGTTCGCCGGACGGCATCTATAAAATTGTCTATAAGCAGCGAGATGCGACGCTGATTGGAGAAAACTATGCGTCAGATGTAGACTATTTTATGGTATTTGCCTATAATGTAGGATTTCATGATGCAAGCTGGAGAAATGAATTTGGAAAGGATATATATAAGACATCCGGTTCACATGGATGTATCAATATGCCGCGAGAGAAGGCGGAAGAATTGTATCAGATTCTTCAGGTTGGTACTCCGGTCATTGCTTATTATCGGGAACCGGTAGAGCTGACAGCGGAGAATGCCAAGATTTCGAATGCTTATTCTTATGTGAATAAGGAAAATGGGCAGTAACGCATAACATAAAACAGAGTAAATGATTGAAAGCCACAGACTTTTAATGAAAGGCCTGTGGCTTTATGATTCCTTTTCATCAATATTTTCTGTAATTTATTTTCGGTAAATTTTTAAAGCTGCTGTCTTACTATGAAACATTTAGAAGAGGCCGGTAATATTACCGTTTTCATCCACATCGATTCCATAAGCGGCGGGCGTCTTGGACAGGCCTGGCATTGTCATAATGGCTCCGGTCAGTACGACTACGAACCCGGCGCCGGCGCTTACATAGACATCCCGCACATTTAAGGTGAATCCGGTCGGCCGTCCGAGCTTATGCTGGTCATCTGACAGGGAATACTGTGTCTTGGCGATACATACCGGCAGGCTTCCAAAGCCAAGCTCTGTCAATCTGGCAAGTGTCTTTTCGGCAGCAGGCGTGTATGCGACATCTGCAGCTCCATAGATCTGCGTGGCAACGGTCTGTATCTTGTCTTTCAGCGGCAGATCATCCGGGTAGAGAGGCTTGAAATTAGAAGGCTTTTCTTCGAGTGTCTTTATCACCTTTTCTGCCAGCTCGATACCTCCTTCGCCGCCCTTTTCCCATACCTTGGACAGGGCGAATTCACAGCCTTTTTCTTCACAGAAGCTGCGGATATATTCATATTCGGCAGCAGTATCTGTAAGGAATGAGTTTAGGGTGACGACAATCGGTACGTTGTATTTCTGCAGGTTTTCAATATGCTTTTCCAGATTGCAGATGCCTTTTTTGAGGGCGTCCAGATTCTCGGTAGACAGCTCTGATTTTGGAACGCCGCCGTTGTATTTTAAGGCACGTACGGTAGCTACCAGAACGACAGCGTCTGGTTTTAGTCCGGCTTTGCGGCATTTGATGTCAAAGAATTTTTCAGCGCCTAGATCTGCACCGAATCCGGCTTCTGTAATTACATAATTCGCGATTTTCAGAGCAGTTTTTGTAGCTCGTATTGAATTACAGCCGTGAGCGATGTTGGCAAACGGGCCGCCGTGTACGATTGCGCCAGTATGCTCCAGAGTCTGGATTAGGTTTGGCTTTAGGGCATCCTTTAAGAGGGCTGCCATAGCGCCGACGGCCTGAAGCTGTCCGGCAGTAACCGGCTCGCCGTCATAATTATAGGCTACGATGATTTCGCTCAGGCGTTTTTTGAGATCAGCCAGATCTATAGATAAGCACAAGATGGCCATAATCTCTGTAGCGACTGTGATTACAAAATGATCTTCTCTGACAAAGCCGTCAGATTTGGAGCCGAGTCCTACGACGATGTTGCGCAGGGCACGGTCATTCATGTCCATGCAGCGTTTCCACACAATCTGTCTGGTATCGATATTTAATGCGTTTCCCTGCTGGATATGATTGTCCAGCAGTGCCGCAAGCAGGTTATTTGCGGAAGTAATGGCATGAAAGTCTCCTGTAAAATGAAGGTTTAAGTCTTCCATTGGAACAACCTGTGAATATCCGCCTCCTGCGGCACCGCCTTTAATGCCGAAGCATGGCCCTAAGGATGGCTCGCGCAGCGCCAGCAGACATTTTTTTCCAAGCTTTCCAAATGCCTGTGCAAGTCCGATGCTTGTGGTTGTCTTGCCTTCACCTGCGGGGGTAGGGTTAATGGCAGTTACAAGTATGAGCTTGCCGTCTTCTTGATTCTGCGTTTTTTGAATAAGGTGATCGGAGAGCTTTGCTTTGTATCTGCCGTATAATTCTAAGTCGTCTTCGTCTATGCCGTATGCGGCGGCAACTTCACGGATGTGCAGCAGCTGGGCTTCTTGTGCGATTTCAATATCTGTTTTCATATGGCTCCTCCTTATGCATATGTGTTGTACCTGATTTTAGCATATTCGGTTCGTAAAGTCACTATGGAACAGAATTAAAATGGAAGAAGGCGAAGACGATTGGTCTTTTGAACAAAGAAAAAGGCCAACCATACGGTTGACCTGATTTTCCGATTTACCAATTGCCTAATAGTGACGCCAATACATGACGCTTACCTCGAAAACGGCACTTACATAGGACTTACTGTTGATGAATCTATAGTAGCATATGCAGAGCAGTTTGTCAATATGCGAAAAAATCGGCATCTATTTCGGAAATTCAAAAGTAAATTTAAGGATGTTAGCATCTTTAAGGTTTTTCGGTTCATCGTCATAACCGCCGGTTTGCAGATGAGAATAAAGCAAATTTGCGAAAACATCAGCCATCTGAATAAGTGAATTATTGGACGAATCAAAATATGTAACATCAAATTTACCATTTATAGTTCCGTTCATAAAGAGTTCGGTATTGAGATAGTTCTCAAGAAAGTATCTTGTTTCGGTTTTCTCATTTCGTTCATCTAACTGAAGAGAACAGTTTTCATTTGGAAGGAGAGTTTTACGAATGAAATATTCTATTGCCAGTTTGAGCGTATAGTTAAAAACACGGGCGGTATTTTCACAAAACTGATCCGTAAGCAGCTGGTTTGATATTTTAATGTAATATAGTTCAAACGATGGCTTCCGGCAGAAAAAATCAACAAACTTTTGCTTTATTTCTCTGTCAAATTGGGAACCTTTGAGTTCATGAAAATTACTGTTTTGAAACATTTTTCCGCCTTTTTTTACGATCTGCCCAGTTATGGGATGTAGTTTATCCTGATCTAATACCAAAAGGTTGTCATGATTGGATGAAACGAAACGCTTGTATGCACGTTTAAGTGCGTCTTTATTAGTAGGATGTATGAGAGCAATAACAAAGTACTCATTGTTAGAGGCATGGTTATTTATAGAGCCTGATTCATCTATGTAAATGTTCATTTGAAAGCACTCCTTGAAAATGGGTGTAGTTTTCAAATAAGTATATCAGAAAAAATATGAAAGGACAAATATTATATAGGATTTTTGAGCAGTATTTGTAACAGTTCAGTCCAGTACTTTGCATTTACTGCAAAGTACGTAAGATCGTGTAGATTTTGCCAAGAGTGAATCCAAACCTTCGCGAAGCGAACTTTCAATGGATTGGATTCAGTAACAGTTCTGCCGAAGGCTGAACTGTTACCAGTATTTATGCCCGTGGACAGGACGGCAGAGAGCAACTAAAGTTTCTTTCTGGGAATGAGTTCAAGCGGCAAATATGTGACAGAGAGAGCTGCGATTCAGATGATGGCAGTGTTAAGAAGGCATTAAATTACATTTCGGCTTATGTTTCGAAATGCTCTTGCACAAAATATGGGAAGGTGGTACGATTGAAAAAAATGTTCTAAATGAGCTGGAATCCGTAACAATGAAGCCGAAGGATGAACTTAATTGAATGTGTTCTCCCGGCAGTGGATAAAGTAAACAATGACAATCTTGCCAGAAAATTGACGATCTTGCCAGAAGTATTGCTTTTTACTGAAATTCTGCTACACTTAAATCAGAGGTTTTGTGTCAAAAAACAAAACTAAAAATTGATTTGAATAGCAGGAGGAAAGAACAATGAAAAAATGGATGGAAAAAGGGATTGTGCTGTTGTTTTTATCCATTTCTCTGGTAATGGGCATGAACAGTGTGCCGATGCCTGCAAATGCCGGCACAGACAGTGAAGGTGCGGCCGGTGCCGATGTAGGAGCTGGGACTATGGGAGAGCCCGGAGAAGGACAGGATGGAAGTGCAGATGCTCCTAGGGAAATAGAATATGAAGCGGAAGTGGAAGTTGACGGCGAAATTATACTATATATAGATTTTGTAGATGCATGGAAGGCGATGCAGGGCAGGACGGCGACGATTTGCCTGCTTAAAGATGTCAATATGGGGGATAAAAACACGGGTGGCGGTAGTCTTGGTGGTACTGATAATAATCATGTATTAGTTATGGATGAAGGCAATATTACCCTTAAAATGAAAGATAATATTAAATTGTATAATAATAAAACTAATGGTGCTATTATTCAAGTGAAGGGAGGTACCTTTACATTAGAAAGCGGCTATATAGTCCAACAATATACAGCCCAAAACTATGCGTTTTTGGTGGATGGAGGAAATGTTTTCATCAAAGGGGGTACGATTGAAAGTACATCTAGTGAAGGTCTTAGGGTTTATTTAGATAAGTCGACGGTAAGTATCAGCGGAGGTACTATTATTGGTTCAAGCTCAAGTAATACTGTGGTTTGTGAAGGAGGAAATATTCGTGAAATACTGGCAAACGGCTATGCATTTTGTGATCCGAATGATAACAATGCATGGATAACGCAGATGGATCAGGCAAGTGTAAATAACAATAAAGTTAGTTCACGTCCGGGCCCGGTACAATTTCAGCTAAATCCAGTGAGCTCAAACATTAAACCCGGAGAAAATATGCCGACTCTGCGTGTGTCAGCCCAAAAGGAGTCGAATGACTTTAAGCCGGATGAAGAGATTAAATATCAGTGGTATGAAAAAACGGAAAATGGTTATGAGAAAATTAATGAGGCAAAGGGAACAGAGTATACACCTAGTCATAAAGACTTAGGGACTTATGAGTACTTCTGCAGAGCGACATGCGACTGGTTTTGGCTGGACAGCGAACATGCGGTTGTGGCTGTAAAACAGCCATTAGAGATAGGAATTGGAGAGGTTGTAAAAGATTATGATGGTACAAACGTCGCTGGTCCGGAAGTGATTCCTCCGGTCAGCTTAAAAGGCTTTGTCGGGAATGATGGCGATACTGTGACTGCATCTGCGATCCGGGCTGTTTATCCGAGTGCTGATGCAGGGGAGTATCATGGCAGTGTCGAAGTGGAGCTGCAATGGGAAGGGGCAGGTTTGGCGAAGTATGAGACACCTAAAACGGTTATGGTTTCCGGGCGGATTAATCCGCTGCCTGTGACAGGCATGTCGCTCAATAAAAATTACCTGTCGCTTTCGATCGGCGGCAGCGAGAGGCTGTCGGTTACCATTTTCCCAGAAAAAGGCACAGAAAAGAAAGTACGGTGGACGACTAGCAACCCTGCAGTGGCGGCAGTGGACGAAAACGGGAGGGTCACTGCTATTGGCGCGGGCAGCGCGGTCATTACGGTTTCTACCATGGATGGCAGATACAGCGTTTCTTGTACTGTTACGGTCAGCAGCAGCTCCGGCAGCTCCAGTACAGACTGGAGTTCCAGCATAAGCAGAGAGCCTTTTATCAAAGGCAGTCCGGCAAAACGAGGATGGTATATCATACGTGCGGAAGCGAAAAAAGCTGTGGATTTTGGGACAGATACGCTGACGGTTGATCTGAATGGCACGTATGTCGTTCCGAGCAGTTTTTTTACGGTTATCCGTGGCAGCGAGGTTACAGTGGTGTTTGAAATGGGCGGCATTTCCTGGAGCGTCTATGGGAAAGACATTTTGGCAGATACAGTCCGCGACGCAAGATTTTCTATAAAACTGCGCACAGACGAGATTCCAAAGGAGCTGATAGAAGAAGCAGCGGGAGGTTTCCAGCATTTGGAGCTTAAGCTTGAGCATGAAGGTGAGTTTGGATTTACTGCTGTAATTACCTCCCGAATTGGCAGATACGGCGACAGCTTTACGATCGGCAGCAGTATAGGGTATGAATATATCGGGATGTATGCAAACCTGTTTTATTACGATTCGGTCCAGAACAGGCTGGAATTTATCTGTGCGGACAAGGTCAGGGAAGACGGCACGGTGAGCCTGCCGTTTACCCGCGCATCTGATTACACTATCATCTTATCCGAGTCGGCGATGGGCGGTACGGATGAGCCGGACAATCCGCAGGAACCGGCGGAACCAGACAGTCCGCAGGAACCGGAAGAAAACCAGGCGCAGGTGAAATCCGTAAAGCTTTCCAAAAAAGTATTCACATACAGTGGGAAAGCGAAAAAGCCGTCTGTCACAGCGGTAGATACAGACGGGAATATCATACCCCACAAATATTATACGGTAAGCTATAAGCACAATAAGAAGGTCGGAAAAGCCACGGCAGTCGTAAAATTTAAGGACGGCTACAGCGGTACAGTGAAAAAGACATTCATGATACGTCCTGCGGCTGTTACCATAAAAGAAGTTACGGCAATGCATGGCGGATTCCGCGTAAAATGGGCCAAAAAGCTGGAACAGACCAGCGGATACCAGATTCAGTATTCTCAAAATGCCGAATTTTTGGGAGACAGCACCCACAGTATCTATGTGAAGAAGGATTCCGTGGCAAAGCAGGAGGTTAAAAATTTAAAAGCAGGTAAAAAGTATTATGTGCGGATTCGTACTTATAAGAAAGTAACGGAAGGCGGGAAAAAAACAAAGGTTTATTCCGCATGGTGCAGGAAAGCCCGTGTAAGGGTACTTTCTCCAGAGGCGTAGTCACAGTTTTCATCTGCGTTTAAGAGGCTGTCGCATTAAGGACAACGCATACACGTATTCAAAAGATGATTTTATGATTTGAAAACTATTTTAATTTGTATGCATTTCACTTAATGCAGCAGTCTCTTTTTTTCATGGTACAGCAAATAACGCAATCTCAGGCGGCAGCCATGTAAACAGGACAAAGAGAAAAGCTGCCGCAGCAAGAATCAGGAAAAAGGGAATATTTGACAGTGTATACCGCGTGCCTTCTTTTAAATGCTGATAGCTGTAGCAATAGGCAATCATCACTCCGGCGAAAAAAAGTCCTATGTCCACTGGAGGCAGAGTAAAGCCGAGTATGCCGCTGTACGTATAAAAACCAGCAACAATAAAAGCCATGCCGAGCAGAATGGCATAGGTCTTAATATTCCAATAATCGGTGTCCGGCTTATCAAGCAGGTAGTATTCTGCAATGCTCATAAGAAGGAGCGGATAGAACAGCAGCTTTAAATGCTCCCAGGTGGATTCATTGATCGGGGCAATACAGGCCGCGAATGGAGACTGTCTGCTCCAATCGTAGAGAAAATGCAGAAGCACGCCGCCAGTGAGGGAAATCAGACAGCTTACGATTTCCATAGATTTCAGTCTGCGTTCAGAGGGGATGGTGCTTTGAGAGTAGTATTTGTTATTAGATAAAAAAGAAGAAGTATACATATTCTGGGAACCTCCTAATGGGCAGTATAGTTTTGAAATCTGGTTCTTCAAATGTTTTGGATATTCGGGTAAATATAATATGTGGAAAATATATGATTGTTATACAATTTTTGATTATTATATTTTAGATTTCAAAAGTTATTTCCGAACAGAGCGAGTATCATGTGTGTTCCATAGGGTATGTCTGCATTGGTACAGCATATACTGCAGTATGGTGCATAGCGTTTTCAAAGAAATGTTAACACAGCATAGGTGGAATTAGAATGTAATTATGTTTATTTATGCGGGATAGTGCATTGGCGCTCACCTCATTTTTTGTACTCAAAAAAACGTAATATTTATGGGGAAGACTTTTAACCTGCGTAAGTTAAGATTTGCCAAATCGCCAATGTATCTGGAAAACTTTTTCGTTCGCTGGCATAAATGAGATCTGTGATAAGGATAAAATATAATGAACGAGCTGAAGAATAAGAAACATAAGAAATTACATAACCGATGCATTTTAATATTATTTTTGCTGCTGACAGGCATACATATATTATCTTGGAATTCTAAAGTATTCACAGACTGGTATCGTCTTCATATATTTCCGGTCTGGACAGGCACTCTTGGAAGATTATCCGGTTTGTTTCATCGTTCCGTAGGAGAGGTGCTGATTGTCACAGGAATCTGTCTTTTATTGCTGGAAGCTTTACTTCTTTTCTTGTATGTCGGCAAAATGATTGTCAGGAGACTTGGTCACAGTGAAAAGCGTGGGAAGACTCAGAATCAAAACCATGAATATGCGCAGAATAAGCGAAAGAAATTTTGGAAATGGAACGCCAGGGTAATCGTCTGGATTTTATTGTATATCTATGGAACAGAGACGTTAAATTGCTATATTCTATACCATGCACCTACAGTGGAGGAGCAGTATTTTGACACAGAGGAGGAATATGGCACAGAAGAATTGGTCGCTGCTTACACTGAGGTGGTCACAAAAGCCAATGAGCTGTCAGAGCAGGTATTGCGGGATGCCCGCGGTCAGGCCGTTTTTGACGGGACTAGGGAGCAGCTGTATGAAGCATGTAAAAGGGCTATGGCAGCACAGGGCGGCAGATATCCATATCTGGCGGGGTATTACCCGGATCCAAAGCCGATACGGGCCTCTCATTTTATGAGCCAGCAGTATCTGCTGGGGATCTATTTTCCGTTTACAATGGAGGCAAATTATAATACAGTCATGTATCCGGTGAATGTGCCGGCAACTGTCTGCCATGAATACTCGCATTTAAAAGGGATTATCATGGAGGATGAGGCGAATTATTTCGGGTTTATCTCCTGTATTGAGTCAGAAGATCCTTATCTGCAGTATTCGGGTTATTTGAGTGTGATTGGGTATCTGTCAAGGCAGGTGAAGCTCAGCGTGCCGGATGCAGCGCGCCAGAAGCTGGTGAAAGCAAATGAGCAGGTGCGAAAGGATGATGTTTTTTTAACAAAAGAGCAGTGGGAGCAGGTGGAGAAAAAGGCTGTTGTTTCGACCGAAACGGTGAATCAGGCCACGAATTCATTTCTGGAAAAAAATCTTACACTCAATGGGATCGAGGACGGTATTCAAAGCTACAGCAGGGTGGTTCGGTTGGTCATTCGATATTTTTCGGAGTGATCCGGCAGTTAATAGAGATATTAAATGATATCGTAAAGGAGTATTCATGGCAGTTTGTTTAAATACTGAGTCAGCATATAAAATATTTCGTATACTCACAAACGATAAATTTTTTGTTGATAAATCCGGCATTATTGAAAAAATAAATGCACGAATCAATACATCAAACAGATTTCTTTGTGTTACGAAACCACGCCGTTTTGGAAAAACTTCTATTCTTAATATGCTTGGTGCATATTATGGCAGTGTTTGTAATTCAAAAGAATTGTTTGATTTATTGCAGATCAGCAGCTGCAGCACTTACTTGGAACATTTGAACAAATACAATATCATTAAGCTTTGTCTAAACGATCTTCCTGATGATGGAAACACATATGAGGACTATATAGAATTAATTAAGGATTCAATTATAGACGATATAAAAGATGCTTATCCAGAACTAAGTAGTAAAAAATTTAAAAAAATATCAGACCTGCTTACGGCTACACAGGAGCAGTTTATTTTCTTAATTGATGAATGGGATTATATATTCAGCCATGAATTATTTGCTGAACATCATAGCGAATTTCTTGAATTTCTGAGAAATTTATTAAAAGACCGCCCATACGTTGCATTAGCTTATATGACAGGCGTGCTGCCGATAAAAAAATATAGCACAGGCTCTGCATTAAATATGTTTAAAGAATATACCATGTTAAAAGACCCGTTTTTTGAAAGATACTTCGGCTTTACAGAAGATGAAGTTATGGATCTCTGTGGCAGGCAATCTGTATTGACTATGGAGGAAATGAGTGAATGGTATGACGGCTATCAGTCTGTGAATGGGGATAGATTGTATAATCCAAGATCTGTCGTATGTGCGTTAGAGGATGAAACCTGCCAGAGTTATTGGACGAGAACCGGGAAAATGGATGAGGTTTTATTTTTCTTGAAGTATAATATTGGAGATGTACGGGATGATGTTGTTCGAATGGTGGACGGATTTCCTATTATGATTGATATAAAAAAGGAATATTCAGCCGGACAGGGAGAACCGACTAACAGGAGCGACATTTATGCCGCTATGATTATTTATGGGCTGCTGTCTTATTGTGACGGCCAGCTTAGGATACCGAATAAAGAACTTATGTTGGAATTTGAAGAAGCGTTAAAGGATGATGAATTTGGTTATGTGGCGGAACTTGTGCGGAACTCTGAGAAGGTGCTGAATGCCACATTGAATAAAAAAGGGGATGCTGTAGCAGGGTATCTGCATAATATCGATAACAGTGAACTGCCTGTTTTAAAATATAACGATGAAAACAGTCTATCATGCGTGGTGACTCTTGCGTATCTTTCAGCTCGAAATAAGTACAGAATAGAAAGAGAAGAAAAAAGCGGAAAAGGCTTTGCAGATTTTATCTTTCATCCAAGGAGAAAGAATATGCCGGGAATCATACTGGAATTAAAGGCTAACGATACTCCGAAGACAGCTATTGCCCAGATTAAAAATAAGGAATATTGTGATAAACTAAAAAGAGAATATGTTGAAAAGATTTTAGCTGTTGGAATAAGTTATGATGTAAACAGGAAGGAACATCAATGTATCATAGAGGAAATTTAACTGGCAGTAATGGTGCGGAAAGGGGTTTATATGAAAGATCGAGGAGAACAGGCAAGAGACTATTTTAAACAAGGCTATAATTGTACCCAGTCGGTTGCACTGGCGTTTAGTGATGAAATCGGAATAGAAAAAAGCAGGATGCTGAAGATGGTATCTTCTTTTGGCGGCGGTATGGGAAGGCTGCGGGAAGTATGCGGTGCAGTCAGCGGCATGTTTTTTGTGGCAGGCGCATTGTATGGATATGATGATCCGAAGGATATGCAGACAAAAAAAGAGCATTATGCCAGAATACAAGAATTGGCGGCACAGTTTCGGGAAAAAAACGGCTCGATTGTCTGCAGGGAGCTGTTGGGGCTAGAAGGCAGGGACAGCAGCCCGGTGCCAAGCGAGCGGACGGAGGAATATTATAAAAAGCGTCCTTGTGCAGAGATGATCGCAACGGCTGCAGGACTGATGGAGGATTATATAAAAAGACATCCTCTAGTGTAGTGAATTCACTACACTAGAGGATGTCTTTATTCATGATAGATAGAAAGTTCGCGAAGCGTGCTTTTTATTATTTATTGCATCAGTTTAGATAGGATGTTACAAGGACTAAGCTTTTTTTTGGATAACTACATTTTTTCCCTGCCCTTTTCCTGTTAGTAATTTTTTGTATGCATTCAGCTTATTGGCAGGCACTAGTATCCGAGCATTCGGAGAGATGCTTTTGAATGCATTCCTTCCCACATTTCTTAGTTTGGTGGAATTGATTTTTATCGTCTGTAATTTCGAGCAGTTTTTAAATGCGAACTTCCCGATGGTAGCAGTATTTTTGCCAATCACTGCTTTTGTTAACTGGCTGCATCCGATAAACGCATAGTTCCCAATTTTTTTTGTGCTGTTAGGAATCGTGACATTTTTTAAGCTGCTGCAGCTGTTAAAAGCGTGACCTCCAATATCTGTTAAATTTTTTGAGAGCTTGATGTCAGTCAGGCTAGAGCAGTATTGGATGGCGCATGTGCCGATTTGTGTAACAGAATCAGGGATTTCAAGGCTTTTCAGCTTATTACAGCCAGAAAAGGTCCTCATCTGGATTGCTGTGATATTTTCCGGCAGGGTGATCTGTTCTAAGCCGCAGGAAGCGAAAGCTTCTTTTCCGATTTTTTCTACAGACCTGGGCAGGTCAATGTCTGCTAAGCGGGAGCAGCCATAAAAAACAGAATTTCCGATCGTTTTCAGGCTGTCCGAGAGTGAGATGCTGCGCAGGTTCTCACAGAAGGAAAAAGCGTTATTTTGAAGATCTGTGATACTGTCTGGAAGTTGTATGTCCGTCAGGCTGGTGCATGAAAAAAAGGCATGATCGGCAATAATGCTTACACCATCAGGGATATTGACTTTTGTTAAGCCGGTACAGTTTTTGAATGCAGATTTCCCGATTTGATTGACACTGTCTGGAATCTGGACGGATGTGATAGCAATACGCTCTTCGAACGCGCTGTCTGCGATGCGGGTGACTGTCTTTTCTTC